>SUTR01000047.1 GCA_015062825.1 Methanosphaera stadtmanae | reverse complement strand
AATGCAACCATCATAACATATGAACATTATATTCATTGTGTTCAGGTCATCACCGTTATGTGTTGTAGCACATACTATATTCAACAAATCTTTTTTATCAAGTTAATTAGAAAATATTGCATAATGTATCTTATGTCTTTAAAAAGTAATATATAATAAAAAATATAGAATAAGATATACGTAAAATATAGGGTAGCTTTAATTTTTATGATTTTTTTCATAAAATAATTAGCAATATATTCTTAAATTAATAAAAAAGTGTGAAAATGATAGGAATAAAGATTATTAAACGTGAAGCAAATAGTATTCGTAAAAAATTAATAGCAGACAATCAACTTAATAAAAGTTATAAAGTCAGAAGTGATGAAGATTATGTTTATCTGCCATTAATAGAGGATTATGATGAATACATTCTAAATCAATTAATAGAAAATTATCCTATTGAAGTAGATGATTATGATTTTGTAATGGCTGAATATAGACCTACTAGTTTTATGGATTTCATAAAGGGTAATATTTCTAATGATAAGATTGAAGATATAAGAAAGTCATTTGATATTATAGGCGATATTGTAATTTTAGAAATTCCAGAAGAACTTGAAGATGAAAAAGAGATTATTGGCCAGGCTGCACTTAAATTTACTAAACGTAAAAGTGTATATTATAAGAAAAGTAAGGTTCAGGGAGTTACTCGTACAAGAGAATTAGAATTTCTTGCAGGTATTGATAATCTAGAAACGATACATAAGGAATTTGGTCTTAGATTTAAATTAAATCCATCTACTGTATATTTTAGTCCCCGACTTGCAACTGAAAGATCACGTATAGTAAATCAGGTATGTGATGGTGAAGTAATTATAGACTTCTTTGCAGGCATAGGTTCTTTCCCTATCAGTATTGCATCAGTAAAGAATGCAGAAATATACAGTATTGACATTAATCCTGAAGCATATAAATATGTCAATGAGAATATTAAACTTAACAAACTTGTAGGCAAGGTAATTCCATTACAAGGTGATGTTAGAGAGGTAATTAAAAATTTACCACATGCTGACAGAATACTTATGAACTTGCCTGGTACTGCAGTTGAATTTTTACCCCTTGCTGTTGAATATATTAAAAATGGTGGAATTATTAATTATTATGAGTTTAATTCATCACAAGAGGCTGTTATAGACCATATAAATGATGCTGTTGGGGATTATTCATATGAGTTGTTAAATATTCGTAAGGTAAGAAGTCAAAGTCCTGGTGTTTGGCATTTTGGTGTTGATGTGAAAGTATTGAAAAAATAATAATATATAGAAGGAAATATTATAATGCTTTCTTAATTCCTTCTTCTGTAATTATTCCAGTGATTAAATCCGATTCAACTATGTCAAATGCAGGATTTTCCACTTGTGTTTCTTTTTTTGTTATGTATTTGTCATTAATTTTTAGTACTTCATCTTTATCTCTTTGTTCGATTGTTATGTCAAAGATATTATTTTCATTGTCAAATGTACTTATAGGTGCTGCAACATAGAAAGGCACATCATATCTTTTTGCAGCAAGTGCAACCATAAGAGATCCTATCTTGTTTGCCACTCCTCCTTTTGCAACTCTGTCTGCTCCAATTACTACTTTATCGACTTGTCCCTTCTGCATCATGTGCCCTGCTGCTCCATCAACTATAAGTCTTACCGGTATGTTTTCCTGTTGCATCTCAAAAACACTTAGTCTTGCTCCCTGAAGTACAGGTCTTGTTTCGTCACATATTACATTGATATTTTTTCCATCTTCATGTGCTGCTCTTATAACTCCTAATGCTGTTCCATAATCTGCACATGCAAGTGAACCTGCATTACAGTGGGTTAATATTGTATCATTTTCATCTATTACTGTATTCCCATATTCCCCTATTTTCTTATTTATTGCTATATCTTCTTGATGTAGTCTTTTTGCTGTTTCTTGTGCAGTTATATTATTTTCCAATCCAGAAAGTACCTGATCTACTGCCCAAAAGAGATTTACTGCTGTTGGTCTTGCAGCTTTTATATCTTTTGCTGCCTGTTGTAGATTTTCATTATTTTTTTCTGCCAGTGCCATAGCATATGCTGCTGAGACACCAATTGCCGGTGCTCCTCGTACTACCATTGTCTTTATAGCAGCGATTGCTTCTTGGTATGTTTTACATTCGACATATTCAATTGTATGTGGTAATTTTCTTTGATCAATTAGAAATAAGGATTCATCTTGCCAATATAATGTTTTTTCCATTGTATTTCCTCCAATTAATTATCTATTTATTTGTAGTTAGTATATATAAAAAAGGGATTGTAAAAAAAGGGGAGTTGATTGTTAGTAATGACTATTTGGTACTAATTCCAAGGAAAAGTCTTGTTCCTTCTGTCCTGGTATTCCAAATGCATCTGCTCTACATTGTGTGCATGCGCGGAATATAGGAATGTATTCTTCAACTTCTTGACGTACTGTACTAAGCATTCCACATCCTGGTTTTTCAAGATCTTTAAATTTATTTAATGGAATTAATGGTAGTACATTCATGATAGAGGCTCCTTTACTGCGTACTACCTTTGCTATTTGTTTGATGTGTTTATCATTTACTCCTGGTATAAGTACACTATTTACCTTCACTACTACTCCACGTTCTGATAACATTGAAATACCTTTTAACTGATTTTCTAGTAGTATTTTACAACCCTCTTTTCCATGGTATAGTTTTCCATGATAATAGATGTCATCATAGATTTGTGCACCAATATCAACATCGACTGCATTGATGGTTATTGTTACAGTTTTAACTCCTGCTTGAGCTATTTCATCTGCATAGTCTGGTACGAGTAATCCATTTGTACTCATACAAAGTATTAAATCTGGAAATTCTTCTTTAACTCTGTTGAAAAGTTTTAATGTGTCTTCATTACATAATGAATCTCCAGGTCCTGCTACTCCAACTACATTTATGGGCATTTGTGATGTTGTTTTTCGTATATGTTCTAATGCTTCATCTATCGTCATTATACATGAGGATACTCCCGGTCTTTTTTCAGTATCATTTAGTTTTCTTGTACAGAATCCACATTGTATGTTACAATTTGGTGCTATTGGTATATGCATACGTCCTACTTTATCATGTATTTTTTCATTAAAGCATGGATGTGCTTTTGTAATATGAGCAAAGTTACTCATTTTTTTCTCACTCATATTATTAAACCCCCTAATTATTGTTAGAAATTTTACGCATTTCTAACTTCTTCTATTACTTCATTAAATTTCTTATCCCATTTGACATCTATGATTTCATCACTACTCATTATACATATAAGATTGCCTTGACTGGCATTTCGTGTCATTCGGAAACCTTCAGGCATAACTCTAAATAATGCATCATATACTTTTCTTTTCAGTTCTTCTGATGGATTATGCACTATGAAATTTTTTGGATTAAATTGTGGATTGGTTATTTCCATCTTGTAACGATCCGGCTGATTGACATTTTGTCGTCCTTCACTAGCCCATAATGCTTTCAACAGATGTGGGATGTAATTTTCATCTTCGATGGTTATTTTCAGTATTCCATCTTCCATTTTATATGATGCTATATCATCTAGGTATATCGGTTGGGATGCTTTTTCCAGCTTTACTACTCCTATGAATAGTGCTTCTCTTGGATCTATGAATATTTTTATAGCACTTATTGCACGAGCTAGTTTCAAATCTTGAAGTGTATGTCTTAGTAGTGTATCGTATACTTGTGCTCCTACTTCATCATAGCATTCTACATACATACATATTACCCCCCATCAGAATCTTTTACTGTCATCTATATCTGAATCTATTAATCCTGATACCAACATTGCAGCTCCTACTGCTCCAATATATTGTGAGTATTCTGGTACAATTATATCTATTCCTCCAAGAATATCCTGTACTGCATCAACCAATCCACCTATAAGAGAGGTTCCTCCTACTTGTATAAGTGGCTCTCGCACATCAATTTCTTGTAGTTGTTGTTCATATACTTGTTCGGCAACTGAATAACATGCTGCACTTGCGGCATCCGCTTTATCTGCTCCACCAGCCAGACTTGTTACCAAGTCTTGTATACCAAATACTATACAGTAACTGTTAAGTATTGCATTTCTATAGTTTCCCTGTTGTGCAAGTGGTCCTAATTCTGTAATGTCCACTCCTAGTCTTCCACTTGTCATGTCAAGGAAACGTCCTGATGCTCCAGCACATATTCCACCCATGGTAAAGTTGTCTGGTATTCCATTGTTTACTGTGATAACCTTGTTATCCATTCCACCAATATCCAGTACGGTTGCTTCACCTTTCTGTGCACCAGCTAAATATACTGCTCCCTTACTGTTTACTGATATTTCCTCCTGAATAAGTTTTGCACCCATATCCTTACCTATTGTTATACGTCCATAACCAGTAGTTCCTATTGCATCCACATCATCCAGTTTATATCCAGTACCTTCTAATGCTTCCTGTATAGCATCATTTGCACATCCTAAAATATCACCGGTTTTTACCCATCCTGTTCCAATAACATCGTTATTTTCCATCAGTGCAACTTTTGTTGTTGTAGAACCACTGTCTATACCAAGGGTAAGTCCTTCCTGTTTTTCACGTGCAAGTATACTTTTTCTTGCAACAACTGTGGTTAATGCCTCCATACGAATGAATAATTCTGATGCCTTAGTTTTTTCTGTGAATGAATAAGTTACAACAGGTAGATCTGTGTTGTTCTGGATTAATCTACGTACTTCATTTCTTGCGATTGCAGCTTCAGCACATCTAAAACAGGTACATATGAATACTGCATCAGCCTCATTTTTTCCTTCAACTAAACTCATTGCACGTGCAATCATAAGTTTTAAACTAGAACTGGCACAGCTTAAACCAAATTTTTCATATGCTTCATCGATATCATCAAGATTTACATCTGGCATGACCATTTGTGCACCAAAGGTCTCTGCCGCTTTTTCGATTTCTTTTTGTACACCACTATATTCTGTTCCACATGATAATTGTGCTATTTTAATCATCAGCCATGTCCTCCTGATTATTATTTTCTAATGTATCTAGGAATGTATTTATTTTATGTACCATTTCTATTGTATCATCACGAGTTGTTGGATATTCCAGTTCTAAAATTGGTATTTGTTTTCTTCTTAATGAAAATACCGTTAATTCTGATGATCTTGCACATCCAACACATCCAAATCCATATGGTGCTTCACTCATTATAATTGCTGCTTCAGCCTCTTCTATTATTGGACCAAATAGGGACATTCTTCCACGTACTCCTGATGGTACTTCAATAGCAGCATATTTTAATCCATTTATTGGATCCTCTTCAGTCATGTTAAATGGTGGTGCATCAAGTTCTGGACTTGTTACTTTCTTTTGCATTTCCTTTTGAACAACTAATGGTTCATGTCCACTTCTTACTATCATATCTGCCAATATCATAGAATTAGGTGGAAATATTGCAACTTTCATAATATAACCTCTATTATTCTCCTTACGTTTTATTTACAATCTTTTTAAATTCTTCAATTTCAATCCTTTCAGTGTTAGGTTTTAAATCCACAGTTAAATCATCCTCATTAAATAAATGTTGTTTACCCCTATATTTTTCCAGATTCTCAAGGAAAATCTTTATTCTATTAATCATATTTATCAATTGATCACAGCTTTGTGGATATGCAACTTCCAATATTGGTATTTGCTTATCCTTAAGTAATTTAACAAGTAATTGCTGTTGGTTGTTGCATGAAACACAGCCAAATAATATCATTTCATTCAATGTATCATACATATGATTATAGTTTTTAGGTGGTTTTCCCAGGATAATTGCAGCTTCAGAATTATTCAGTATATCATCATATAGTGACAAACGTCCCCGAAATCCTGATGGCGTTTCATTGCCCGTATACTTATTTGCCTTTAATGCATCATAGCCTGTCATTGTAAAAGGTGGTAATGATTCATCAAAATTTCCTTTTTCAGAGACCTTGTCTTCTCCAGATTTATCCCTTGAAAAATTTGTTGATGACAAGTATTCATGTCCATAACGAGTTACTAGACCTACTATTATCATTGCTGCATCGGGTATAACTGCTACTTTCATATCATAAAACCTTAACTTTTATTCTCATCATATTCATCGACTATTTCAATAAATTCTTCTAATGGAATTTTCTTTGGAGGATTTAAATCTACATGTCTTGGATTTTCCAATGCAATACTTACATCAGGTAACAATTTATATTCGGATTCAATCTGATGAAAACCTTCACGTGCCCCACCACGTTTTGCTCTGCATCTTCTTGGATCACCAGGTGGAAATCCTCTGAATTTGACAAAAATATGATTTGGATCAAGTTCTCTTGCTTTAGCTACAGCTTCCATTACATATTCCGGATAACCATTTAGATTTGCACCATAACAGGTTAATCTGATATTGATTGGTAATTCAAGCATATGCAGGAAGTTTAATAATTCTTTTGAACTGACTGAACAACCAGGACCCAATATTATCATACGCGTTATTTTATCTTTTTGATCAGAATCTCTGTATGTTCCATCACCCATAGGAATATGACAGAATTCTGTGTCAATGTCCTTATTTTTCTCTGACATAGACTGTATCTCCTTCTTTAAATGATTTGAAGTTTTCTTTTCCAGAAATTACACGACCTATTACATTTGTGCTGGTGAATGATTCACCTGTAGGTCCAAATTCTGTATTATCTACAAACCTTATTCCAATATTTCCCACATGTTTACATGCAGTGTTACTTACACATATGTCCCATGCATGTACAATACCATCAGGTAATTTTTCTGGAATTAAACCTTTCGCCTCTTTATTTACTGCCGTGAACATTATTATGTCCATTTCCTTCAATGCCATATCGACACGCAGATGTCCTACATCACCATCAAGAAGTCCTGTGATTTTTCTAAAGTACCATATTGACCTTGGAGATTCATCTTCATATAATTCTATTTCTACAAAGTCTTCTTTTGGTACACCTAATGTACTTACTTCTTTATTATTTTTTATATCAACTGTATATAATGGATTTTGAGCAACTACTATTGCATCATCATCAGTCAAGCCATCACGAGTATGTTTAATTCCTAATGTTGTTAAATATTCTTCGGCTTCACTTTGTGTCATTGCTACGGTAGATATTCTTTCCGGTTTTGTCAGAACAGTAATCTTATCGTTTTCTTCTACCGTATCTAGCAATTGCAATCCTTGGGTAACATAGCCTAATATATTATGTGCTGGTGATGACACCCTGTTTTCTCTATAAATATATACATTACCTACACCGGCACCTTGATTACGTAATGTTACACATCCACGATTTCTTTTATCAATTATTTCAGAATCCTTTTCCAATCCTTTTAGCTGATAATTTCCTACAAATGTTTCAGATTCATAGTCGACAGACAATGTTCCATCTTCTATTATTCTTAGGAAATGTTCAAATGAAACAGGAGCCTCAGGATTTGCTTCAACTTCAATATATGTGAATAATTCATTCCCTTCATGCATCTCAGTTGAAAGATCAGATATTGCTGCAGTTTTAACTACACTTTTACGTTCTATGACTGGTTCTATACCTAATATAGTATCAGTATTTTTTAGATTAACTATTGTCCTTTTACCACCAACAACGGTTGCAAAAACTCCCTTATTTTCTGCAGGTACACCATAAACTGATCTGTGTTTAGATTTTGAGAATATGATATGTGTTGCTTCTTTTGAAAAACCGGATAAACTTAATATTACATCCCATCTATTATACAAATATTCATCATGGGTAGGTTCCAGGTTTGATACAACCGCACCCATTGACACTTCATTTGAAGTTGTCCATCTGATTAATGTAGAAGCAAACTCTTTATAATTATTTTTCCAAAAGTTAGTTATTTCATTAGAGTCATCTGTTAATTCAATGATAATACTTCCCTTGGAGGTAATTATCTTATATTTGTTTACATGACTTTCTAGTTCTTGCCTACCTTCTATTAAGGATATTGCAGAACCACTAACATATGGTGCATTAGAAAGTTTTATCGCATCCTCAACGGTTGAATGAGCCTCTAATTCCATTTCAACGCCATTGATTTTAACTTGCATTTTTTCGCCTCATATAAGATTAATCCATTAATATGTAAATGGATTACTCCTAATTTATTAGAAATTTTTTGAAGTAATTTCTATAATTTTTATTTATAGGATTTATAGTATTAATATTTAAATAATTGCAGAGAAATTTTTACTAAAAAATATCTAAAATCAATAAAAGCTTTGGTAAAAAAAGTTCAATGAAAAAAAGGAGGATGTGAAGATTTATAAAATATAAAATAATTATTATTTATCTTCGGAAAATCCCATAATTATCTCACTATTAAAGTCAAAAACTGTTTTAATCTGATTTTCATAGGTCATTTGAAGGTTTTTATCGTCAGTTACACATCCAATAGTTGTTGCAGTAATATTTGCACTGTTTAATAATTTTAAGGTTTCATCTGTGGTTTCATCAGGTGCAGTTAAGACAAATGCTGAACCAGGATACATTTTAAACCATCTAATCCAATCCATATCATCAGGTTTTGGAATTTCATCCATATTAATTTTAGCACCCATATTCGATGCTTCAAGCAGCATTCCCAGTGTACCAACAATACCAGGATTACTAATATCCTTTGCAGCATGAACTAAATGCTTTTTACCAATAGTATTCATGATTTGTATCTGTTTTTGAACATATTCTGGTGTTTTATCACTTGTTGTATCCCAGTTAATCTCAGTATTAGGATATATGCTTCCATCAAGATCTATTGCAACTATAACATTATCATCTAATTTTGCACCACAACTTGGAATGATAGCATCCTTATCTACTATACCACTTATTGCAACATCCAATGAATTATATGGAGTATCAGGATGAGTATGACCACCAACCATAGGTACTCCAAATTTTTTAACACCTTCTTTTATACCATCCATTATCTGATTGGTTATTTCTTCATCAGATGATGATAATACATTAGTCATACCCATAGGCCTTCCACCCATAGCTGCAATATCATTTACATTTACCAATACTGAACAGTAACCTGACCACCATGGATCTATTTGCATAAGTGAACCCCATATCCCATCAGTAGCAAGAAGCATCAATTGATCATTACCTATATCTATTGCCGCTGCATCATCACCAAATGCAAGATATACATCACCGGAAATATTATATATATCTTTTAGCTTTTCACGAACATCTGCTATAGAATGCTTACGTGTAACACCCTTAAAAGTTCTTATTGATTCAATAATTTCTCCAAAATCCAACACTGTATCCCCCTTAAAATAATTAATTAAAACATATTAATGTGTTATATTTAAATGTCAAGTAATATATTATATTTAACATTATATTTTATTTATGTTAAATGTCAATCCATATTATTTATTAATCCTTAAGTTGCTTATCTATAATATTATATGATATATTATCATCAAGCAATTTAAGTATATTCTCTTTTAATTTGTCAAAGCTTTCAACTTCTATAATAATATTATTATGGAATATCTTATCAAATATTAATCGTCCCATAATATCATCATATCCACTTTCAACCTGTATTATTATTGAATTCTCTAATTTAAATCCTTCTTCCACAATCTTATCCAAATCACCATCAGTTATCCCGATTATAGGTGTGTTGAAACGATATAATATATCAGATGAAAGTAATGTTGTATCATCACCAACTGAAACTATGATATTTTCATCCTTATATTGATATATGTCATCTGCTGCATGATCAAGATATACTGCCGTAATCCTTTGTGTCTTTTCTTTTTTAATTATTCTCGGCTTGATATTGTCAGATTTTCTTAATAATCCTGTTTTAATAATTGCAGTAGACAAATCAACTTTTCCTAACTTTTCAAGGCCATGCTGTTTAATTTTTCCCCCTTCCATCCTTATTATCTGATTATCTTTAGAGTATATTATTAGTTGGTCATCAGTTGCCTTTCCTATAATTATTCCATTCATCATGATATTTTCACCAGCAGATACTCCTGCAACCTTACGTTTAATAATGTCATCTTCATGTGAATATCCAGTAAGGCTTTCAACCATATTAGTTGCCTTAGTTTTTGAAACAATTGGAAGATTAAGTATATTACTAATAGTCTCCACCAATTGAATGTCAATGTCACTATTCCAAATTATCATACAGCCATCGTCTTCACCAGGCCTTTCAATCTGTACAAGAGGTGCATTATCAGTCTTGTTAAATACTTTATATCCAAAGGTATGACCAGTGATTGTAGATTTCCCATAGTTTAATAGGAATACAATATCATTGTTTTTAGTCATATAGGATATAGATTGACTTGGAAGTAATTTTTTCTCTATATTAATAGTATCTTCTAACGAAGCATCTATTACAGCAGTTCTACCCATAGTTCCACCAAGAATAGCAGTTGTATCCCCATAATCAGATAATAGGTTTATTATTTTCTTTGCATATCCTGTATCAACAATTCCAGGACCATGAACCACTATTGCTATATTATAATCATCATCCATATTATCAGCTTCCTACTTTTTTTAATAGTTTCTATGAGCATTAGATCTCTTACGAATAATAGGAGAACCACATATTTCACAGTCTTCATATTTGTAATCTGCCGGATACTCCTTTTTACAACCCTTACATTGTATAATCCATTGAATGGTATTAGTAATACCTTTTGTACTTACAGATCGGTATTTAAGATTTAATAATTTCAGAACATTTTGCATTGAATAGTCATCTGTAACGCATATTACATCATAGCCCAATCTTTCATACTTTAATGATAATGCGATTATATCCTTATCAGTATCAGATAACCGAGTAATATCTCCCGATTTCAATAATGTTTCATCAAGTTGAGACAAATCATCTTTATCAACATCTTCAATAATAATTATTCCTTCATCAATACATGCATTTAATCTTATTTCAGTATTAAGATCCTTTATTTCACCTACTGCACTGGAAACCATGATATTTCTGGCATTTTTAGCATAGAATCCATTTATTATTGCAGAAGCATCCAAGTTATATACTTTCATATAAGTTATATCTCCAAATTAAAAAATTCAATATATATAATAATATACTACGAAGTATCTAAATTAATTTATCAAAATAAAATACCAAAAATTATTAAGAGTTTAAAAGTAATAGTTTTAAATAATATGAAAACATTATAATTATTATTTTAAATATATTATTTAATAAGTGATTATTATGAGAATATTAGATGATATTATTAGTAAAGAAATCCTAGATAACACAGGTAATATTATTGGAAAAATTAAGGATATAGAAATTGATACGGCTTCAAATTGTATTGAATCTCTAATTATCACTGAAGGTGGTTTTGATAAAAAACTTGGACGAAAACAAGAGGAAATTATTATACCATTTGAAATGATAGGTAGCATTGGTGATAAGGTAATTATAAAAAAAGAAAAGAGTAAACTTGAAGAAATTTTAGAACAAAAAATATAATTTGGGTGATGATATTATGGTTGATTATAAAGAAAGGCTTGTTGAATTACTAAAAGAAAATGATGTTATTAAATTTGGAGATTTCACATTATCCTCCGGTAAAAAAAGTGATTATTATGTCGACATGAAAAAAGCAATCACTATGCCCGACATATTGGAATGTGTAGCCCACTTAATTACTGAAAAGATAGAAAATGATGATACTGATAAAATAGCAGGTCCTGCCTTAGGAGCAGTTCCTATTGCAACGGCAACATCACTTATCTCCAAAAAACCAATGCTCATGATTAGAAAGAAAAAGAAATCCTACGGTACCAGTAAACAAATAGAAGGAGAACTAAATCCTGATGATAACGTTATAATTGTTGAAGACGTAACTACAACAGGCGGTTCATTACTAAAAGCAATTGACGTTATAAATGAAAATGGTGGAAACATTACTAAGGCATTTGTAATTGTCGACAGAGAAGAGGGAGCTAAAGAAACCTTTGAAAAGAAAGGCATCATATTTGAACCGTTACTAACAATCAGTGAATTTAGAAATTATTTAGATTAAATATATATAGGAATATAAATATAATAAATTGTATTATATTTTACAATGCAAATAATAACTGAAATATTAATAGAGGAATTTATATGAATGTAAGTGAAATTCTTGGAAAAAAAATCATAGACAAAAATGTAAGAGACGTAGGTAAAATTGCAGAAATGACATTTAACAAAAAAACATTCGAATTAATATGTGTATATGGATCAACAGGTAACCCTTTAACTAAAAAATACTTTGAAATAGCACCTGACAAAATATTAGCATTAGGAGATTACTTACAAGTTGATTATAACAAAGATGACCTTCTTGCAAGTGTAGTAGATAAATTCCAACCTAATGAAGGTAGCATAAGAGTTAGTGAATTTAAAGATAAAAAAGTCCTTGATTGTAACGGAAACGATTCTGGAAAAGTAACAGGTATAGAAGTAGACTTTGATAATGCAATAATCACAACATTAAATATCAATGCATCAGTACGTGGAAAAACAGCAGAACAAAGCATTGAATTAACAGATATTAGCGGATTAGGAGACTACTTATTATTAAACAAAGAAATTAAATTTGAAGAAGAAACAAAAAAAGAAAAAGAAGCTCCTAAAGACGATAAGGATAAAGAAGAAAAAGTAACTGTGGACATATCCTAGTTATAACTTCTTTCTATTATTTTTTTTAAAATCAACATCAATCAGAGAAATCTTTTAGTTTTAATCATAACAATTTTTTTAACTCATCCAAATTCATTTTAATGAAATCCTTATTTTTTGGATTTCCCAATAATTTATATTGTTTCTTTTTGGATTTTTTATATGCTTCCATCATAAGTACTTGAAGATCATCAATATCAGAATTAAGTATCAAATCCAATTGTTTTTCTTGTTTTTCATTTAAATTACCGATAAACTTTACAACTTGGGATTTAAACTTTTCAACCAGATTAGTATTTCGTCTAATCATAGTTGATAGAATAAATGATGGTGCCATAGTAAATAATTTCTCATAAGCTCTAACATCCTCATATGTTAATTTTTCTTCAGACATGTTTACACCTTAAACCTTTTTTTTAAATATTTAATAGTATTAATAATTAGGTTATTTTTTCATCATATAAATAAATATTTAAAATGAACTTTCAAATCAACAATAAAAAAAAAATATACACATTAATTAAAAAAAAAAATATGAAAAACAGTATGGAGAATTACTTAAAAAATAAATAGAAAAGTATTCAATAACCCTCTGACTATAAACAAAGATTTATGAAACTATATAATAATTTTCATAAGAATATCATATCAACTTCAATATAAAGTATGTTCATTAATTAAAAAAATTATTACAAAAATATTATTTGCATTGAATCGTAAATACATAATTTCCATTTAAGCCTTATTCAATAAGTAAATAACTAAAATCAATCCTAAAAACCATAAAAACTGTTTATCTTAAAGATATTAATGAGAAACTTTATCGAATTAAAAATATGAAAATAAATGTAAAATCCATTAGAAGTTAAAAGAATGGATAAAAATAGTAGAAAAACAAGTTTTTTTATGAACAATATTTAAATACTATAAAGTATAATGTTTAAGTAAGTTGAATAGATTAATACTATTTGACAAAATATTTAACCAATTTATAAAATTATAAGGAGGTTTTATAATTAAGGGTTATTTTGGTATGATAATCTTTATAGTCGCAACCATTTTAATAATTGGTTCAGTAAGTGCAACAGATACCAATAATTCACAAGAAACAATCCAAGATACATCAAGTAATCTTATTAATTCACAGACTCAAACAATAAACACTGCTACAACAACAACTACTAATTCAGCATCATCTTCATCAGAAACAACAAACACTAATAACATTACAACTAACACATTATCTGAAGATGAAAAAACAGCCGGCACTGCAAGTACATCTAAAAGTATTTCAAAAACAAATACATCCAATTTGAAAACAAGTAGTAGTACTCGTATGACTGTTAATAGTATTACAGCTAAAAGTTATGATAAAATCGAATTAAAAGCTACAATTGCAAGTGGTTCCAAATATGTTAATGGAGGAACAGTAGCATTTAAGATTAATGGTCAAACTGTTGGTTATGCTAAGGTGACAAATGGTAAAGCATCATATGTTTATCAATTACCAGGATATTCCTCTGGTACCTACACAATAACAGGAGTATACGGAGGAACAAGTACTTACAGCTCAGAAACAGCTACTAATAAATTAAAAATTAGTAAGTCAACAACCACCACAACTGTAAAGAGTGTAAGTGGAGAAAAAAATTCTAAAGTAAGAATATTAGCTGTAGTAAAAGCTTCCAGTGGAAGTTACGTATATGGTGGATACGTAGTATTTAAATTAAATGGACTAACAATAGGAAAATCAAAAGTTACTAATGGTGGAGCTGCTATAAATTACACAATTCCATCAAGTTTAAGTAAATCTTCCTATACAATTACTGCAATATATGGAGAAACAAAATCTAGTTACTCCTCAAATGCAACAAGTACATTAAAGGTTTACCCTCAAACAACAACAAAGGTAACTGTTAATGATGTATCAGCAACTGCTGGTTCAAAAGTAACAATAACTGCAACAGTAAAATCATCAAATGGTACAAGTGCCAATGGTGGAAAAGTAGTATTTAAATTAAATGGTTTAACAATAGGTACTGCTACTGTATCCAATGGTAAAGCATCTATAAGTTATTCTATTCCATCAAGTTACAGTAAATCATCTTATACAATTACTGCTATCTATGGTGGAAAATCATCATTTAAGGCAAATCAAACTACTGCAAAATTAACACTTGGTACAACTGATTCATCAGTAACATCAGAATATGCAAAATATCTTGTTGCTTCAAAAAATTGTGAAGTAAACAATGCAGTAATTCAAAATTTAGCAAAAACCATAACAGCAGGAAAAACAACAGCATTAGCAAAAGCTAAAGCTATATTCAGTTATTTGAATGATAAAACTGGCTACACATATTACTTAAATACAAGAAAAGGTGCACTAAGTACATGGAATTCAAGAAGTGGTAACTGTGTTGATCTAAGTCATTTACTAGTTGCTGTTTCAAGAGCAGCAGGCATACCTGCAAGGTATGTTCATGGTGCAAACTGTGTCTTTAGAAGCGGTCTTGTAGTAGGTCACGTATGGGCTGAACTATATGTAGGCGGAACATGGTATAAATGTGACATCTCATCAAACTACAATTCATTTGGTAAAATTGTAAATTGGAATAGATGTGGTGCAATAAACAGATATATATCATTGCCATTCTAATAACAGATAAACTCCCCTAAATTTATTTTTTTAATATTTTATATTTTTGAAACAACAATAATCTTTAAATTATATTAACTAATTCTAACAATGATAAGATTCATTATAACAATATTTTCATAACAAAATATTCCTTAAAATCTAATAAATTATTAAATAATTCCTACAACAAATATAATAATAACTTAACTAAAGGAAGAAATTTTAAATGATGTGGGATGAAGAAATTGAATGCATGTCTAAAGAAGACATGGAAGAATTACAATTAAAAAGATTACAAGATGTTGTCACAAAAGCATACAATGAAGTACCATATTATCATAAAAGATATACAGAAGAAGAGATATATCCGGAAGATATTCAAACTCTTTCAGATATAGAAAAATTACCTTTTACTACAAAAACTGACCTAAGAGCATCATATCCATTCGGATTATTTGCAGTAGATCAAAAAGACATAGTGGAAATACATACATCAAGTGGTACTACTGGAAAACCTACAGTATCAGGATATACCCGAGAAGACCTTGATACATGGGGAGAAGTAATGGCTAGAGGATTAACCATGATGGGTGTTGATGAAAATGATATAATTCAAAACACTCACGGATATGGATTATTCACTGGAGGATTTGGTGTTCATTATGGTGGACAAAAAATAGGTGCAACAGTAGTGCCAATATCTACCGGTCAAACATTAAGACAAATAGAATTAATGAAAGACTTTAAAACTACCCTGCTTATATTCACACCATCTTATGGATTACATATAGCAGAAGAACTAGATGAAATGGGCATTAAACCATCAGACTTAGATCTTAAAGCTGTTGGTTTTGGATCAGAAAGCTGGACAGATGAAATGAGAAAACAGATAGAAGATAAATTCCAAGTACCTGCATACAACATTTATGGATTAACAGAAGTAATGGGGCCTGGAGTAGCAATGGAATGTGAAGTTCAAAATGGACTACACTTATATGAAGATCATTTCTATCCAGAAATAATTGATTCAAAAACACTTAAACAAGTTCCTGAAGGACAAACCGGTGAATTAGTACTTACAACTCTTACAAGAGTTGGAATGCCTATAATAAGATTTAGAACTCATGATGTAACCACATTAAAACATGAAAAATGTGGTTGTGGAAGAACATTAGTTAAAATGTCAAAAATTACTGGTAGAACAGATGACATGCTTAAAATAAAAGGAGTAAGTGTATTCCCATCACAAATAGAAAAAGCATTACTATCAATAAAAGGTGTAGAACCACACTACCAAATTATACTTACAAGACCAGATAATCTTGATCAAATAGAAATTAAAGTAGAAGCTTCCCCTGACATATTCTTTGATAATGTAAAAGAATTAGTAGGAATACGTGACAAATTGGCACAGGCAATTCATGATGAAATAGGTCTTAGAGTAAATGTAAACCTAGTAGAACCTAAAACAATTGATAGAGTTGACTCAGGAAAAGCAGTTAGAGTAATTGATAATAGAAACTTAAAATAAGGTGAAAACATGGAATATTTAAAACAATTATCAATATTTCTTGAAAACAAAGAAGGAAGACTATTAAATACCTTGGATATTATTGAAAAATTAGACATTAACATTCGTGCATTATCCATTGCAGATACTAGTGAATTTGGTATTTTAAGATTAATTGTAACAGAACCATTAAAAGTTAAAGAAAAACTTGAAGAAAACAATTTTATTGTAAAACTTACAGATGTACTTGCAGTTGCAATATCAGATGAACCAGGAGGATTAAATAAAGTTCTAAGATTACTTGATGAAAATGACATTAACCTGGAATATCTCTATGCATTTGTAGAACAACAAAAATATAACGCTATAGTAATCTTAAGATTAGAGGATATGGATGAAGGTTATAGAGTATTAAATGAAGGAAATGCTACAATCATAAAACCTGATGAAATATACAGCATGTAAATATCCTCCCAAATCCTTTTTTTTTAGAAAATCATTGATTTGTAATAAATATATACTTATATCACTATCAACTACTTATTTCATCCTTGCCAAATTATCTGGCTTCAGCTATTTCATATTAAAATTTGATAAATATTCTTGTTGATATCATAAACTTCATTTAAATGATAAAAATTATCGACTTCATCTACATATGCCACTACACATTATATATTTTTATAGTAACCTATGAATAAAATAAAATTAGCCTTAAAATTTTAAGAAGTTCAGGATTAAAAAAGAAAATACTTCCTCTTCTGTTAAATATAATTGACGTTATTGATTGAAAATGAAATAGTATGCATCATCCAAAAGAATAACCAATAACTAAAACCAATAGTATTATCAATATAAAGATACTTTTCATCATACAATTTATCTAAAGAAATGCACAAACAGGTCATAGAAGCAGATTACTTTAAAGCAGTACCAGATAAAGATACTATAGACAAGTGAGACTTGACCAAAAGTATTTTAAAACAAAAAAAAAGTATTACTCCTATAATATTTTCTTAAAATGCTTTCCATCAACAGATTTAACAAATAGCCCCTTTTCACAGCACAATTACTCAAACCATTAAGTCTCAAAGAAATATCCACCAAAACATCATATTGTTTCATAATAAGACCACAAACAAAAATACATTGAGTTAAAAAAACACAACCATCTGACATAATATAACCCCCTAATTCACACCCACCACATCACACTAAAATAAACATAATCACACAATACATACAATAATATAAAATAATTGTTTAAGATAAACATTCAATAATATAATACACAAATATCTAAAAAATTATCAAATTATATTATTAATGATATAAATAACTTTAGGGGTCTAGAAAAGTAATATATTTTTACGACCTATAAACGCTTATTTTTTAGTATTAAACATTTAATTAATCT
>SUTR01000046.1:6574-18814 GCA_015062825.1 Methanosphaera stadtmanae | reverse complement strand
ATTATAAACTTAATAATGTGGATTTATGCAATTATTAAAGTAAATGGAATGATTGATAAATATAATAATGGATTACCATATTAAATTGATTAGTTTAAATTAGATAAACATTAGCGTGATTAGGGATAGTATATCCTTATCATATCATTTATTTTTTAAAATATAGTCATTAATTTCTTATTTATTATAATTAAATTCTCTTGATCTTCTTATTTATTTTATCATTGAACTATCACTTTTTTGTGTAGTTTTTATTGTTATAGAAAATTATTGGCATAATATTTTTTCATGTAATATATTTATAGAAATCCTCTTTTTTATAAGTGAATTTTTTAAAGGATTTTTTGAACTTCGAATTTTATTGTATATTTCAAATTATGGATTGTTTATTAGCAGATTACTTTTAACCATATTAATTAATTATATTATAACATATTTTCAATGATTACTATGATTTATTATTATATTCTTATATGAAATGGAATATTATAGGATAATATTTAAATACTATTATTCCACATATATTTAATAAAGAATTATTTAAGAGATATGGCAAATAGTAGGATGAATAATTGATTATAACATTAATCTTAGATAATTAATGATTCTGGATTCATCACATCTATGATTTGTTAGTGTTATGATATTTTGGAATAGAATAAATATATATGATAGCATAGGTTTTGATATAATATATATTCTAGAAAATAATGAATTAATTCTTCATGTAATAGTCAATAAGTAATGGATTTATAGTCATTGAATAATATTCTAAAAATAGATATTTAATATATAGAATGGGGGATTCCTGATGAGAACCATATTCAAAGTTGCAACGGTTTTTCTAGTTGTGATGATGTTTGTAGCAGGTCATTATCTGGCTATGGATTATATTAATCAGGTGGAGAATATGGAATTTGAAGATGTTTTAAATAATTCCAGTCAAAGTGATGAACGTATATATCAAGAATATCCTATCTATAATAAGGGTCGTATTCTTTCTGATGAATATATTAAATATTCCAAATCTCTTATAGCTAATGGTACTAAAGATGAAAGATGTAGAGATATATTTTATTAGATACCTAATAACTTTCATAACTAAAATTTGAAAAAAAGTAAAAAATAGAATATAGGATGTTTTATCCTATATGATGGTTAATGCTTTGCTTGTGTATTTAACAGAGTTTGATTGTGTATTACCATTATATGATAGGGTAATATTATATGTTCCTTTCTGCATTGTTTTAGGTATTGTATAACTCCATTGGGCTATACCATTTTGCACATTTTGTGTAGTGATAACTTCCTTATTATTTACTATTAATGGTACTGTTTTACCATTTACTTTAAATATGTATTTTCCACTGATTACATTTGTTTTGGTATCCTTGTTTTTAAGTGTTGCCTTGAGTGTTATTTTTGTTCCTGCTTTTGCCTTGATTTGTGTTATTGTCACGGTTACATTTTGTTTATGTATGTTTATTGTATTGTTTACTCTTACTGAGTTGTATCGGTAGTTATCTCCTAATGTTATGATGAATTTATTGGTTCCTGGTGGCAGGTAAGGTACTGTTACTGTAGTATCCAATTGGCCATTGGTTACTGTTAGTGTTTTTACTGTACGATCTCCTAGTTTTATTGCTACCTTTGTATTTCCATATATGATATTGCCGTTTTTATCTTTTAATGTTTGTTTGATTCTTATAACTTCTTCTGAGGATGCATTATATGTTAATGTGAATGCTTTATATGATTGTTTGTTTATTCTTATATATGTGGTATTTTCTATTCGTGCATATCCTGATTTAGAGAATACTGCATTAATTTTATAGTCCCTATCACCGCTTATTCCTGCAAGTGATATGGTTATTGAACCTTTACCATTTGTTAATTGTATGATGCTTGAATTTGTTTTAACATCCTTCATTGTTATTCCATTGAGTTTAACTGCTGCCTTACCACTTAATGCTTTTTTATCCATACCATTTATTGTTAGGTTTAATGTTATTGTTTGACCAGTATCTGCCTGCTTTGGTACATTTAATCCAAGTATTGCCTCTAGTTTTCCTAGTATTGAAAGGTTTCCTTCATTGTATGTAGTGGTATTTTCCACTATCTCTGCTGTTATCTGTCCATTGTTTTTATAATCATCAGTTGTCAAATTTGAATTTTCACAGTTAAATATTACTCCACCGAATACTTCCTTGTTATTTAGATCTTCTTCTATGATTATATTTTTAATGTTTGATTGTACTGTATTGTTGATGAATGTGTTGTTTATTGCCTTATCAGCATCAATTCGTAGCACTCCACCATATACATTTGAATTGTTTATGCTTGTTTTGAAGGTATTGTTGTTTATAGTACAATATGTATTATATGCATAGATTATTCCACCTTCTACATTTGCTTCATTATCTGATGTGGAATTTATGTTAATGTTAGTGAATTTGTTTTTTGTTATGTTTAGTTTTGCCTGTGAATTATTATAGTCTCCTATGCATCTTATTATAGATCCTCTTGTATTTACATTTGTTTTGAATGTTATATTGTTGAATGTGTTGTCTTTTATGTTTATATTAGTTTTGTTATGGCCATATATTTCAAGTATTGGTTGTTGGTATATGTCTGTCTTGTTTTCATCATATTTTTTATTTGAATTAAGGTTGTTGAAGTTATTGTTTGATATGGTTAATGTATCTTGGATGTCTAATTTTATTGAGTATGAATTGGATAATTTATTAAATGTACAGTTTTGTATAGTTGTTTTCTTGTTATTTACATTAAACAGGTATCCCTCTTCATAATCTGATGTTTCTTTATTGTAGTTATTTGTAAAGGTGGTGTTTCTTATATCAAGTGTTCCATGATAAGATATAACAGTGTTTCCTTTTATCTCTTCGATTTCCAGTCCATTAATGTTCATTATGGCCGTATCTGCTGCTCCATTATGATTGAAGTTACAATTGTATATTCCCACATCACCTGAGGAGTAGAGTATGCTGTTAAATGTCGCATTGTTATCTGTGAAGTTGGAGTTGTTTAACACGATGGCACTGTTGTCATATCCACGAATAGCTTCATTACAACCTCTAATAGTTATGTTATTAAGGGTAAGTTGTCCTTCTGTTTCTATGAATGTGTATTGACCTGCACCAAATATTATTGATGAATTACCATTGATGATTATATTGGAATTTTCATATAAGCTAGGAGGATATTCCTCAGTTATAATATATAATCCTCTTTGTAGGTTTATTGTACAATTATTATATTTATTATCATTTAATGTTTCATATAATTGTGTATAATTCTTTACATTAACAGTTGTGGCTGTTTTTATTTGTTTTTCAACTGATATATTAGTTTTGTCTTCTTTATTATCTGCCTTAACAATATCATAATCATTATCAGAATTACTTTGCATGGTATCAGCCTGATTACTGGTTATATTATTATCTGCTGCATTAACTGATGCAATGGTGATAAGCAATATGATTATTGTTGAAACAAATAATAATCGTTTTAAATTATTATTCATAACTCTTACCTATATTAAAATATCATCTTTAAAGCTAATAAAATTAATTAATTTTCGTTGTATATATTAAATAAATTTAAAAAAAAATATTGATGGGGAGATTTATTCTTCTAGTATGTATTTGTATTGTTCTATAAATTTTAATCCTTGTTTGTTGGTTATTAATGTATCCTTTATTCCATAGGATGAGGTTATGTCTAATGGTATTTGTGAGACATTAAGATTATCTGCTATTCTATCAATTAATTCCTTTTTATTTCCGGATATCTTCTGATTATTTTCACGTAGTATATCCTTTAATTGATTGACTTTTAATTTTAAACCATAGAATTCTCTAAAGGATTCATTTGTAACGATAATATCAACAAGTCCCTCTGTTACGAGATAATCATATAATTCATCTGAATCAATATTCATTTGTGAAATCCAACCGGCACATGCCTCTTGTATAGTTGACTGTGTTTTCAAGTTTTTTAGTGTTAATATTATTGCCTTGATGAAACTTTCATCTTCTTCTATCAGTTGAGACAATTCATTATCTAAATCAATTAAATCATCCTCAATTTCTTTAAATGCATCGGAAAGTATTGATTCGATCATTTCATCAGACATGCCGGCGGCTTTCATTTGTTCTACCATTGACTCTATTTGCTGATTAAAATCCTCTAAGTCCTTAATCATATCCATTGGATTTAAGTCATGAATATTATATCCACAGGTGTTACATGTTCTGGCAGAAAGACTTGTGGGATATCCACAGTATGGACATAGAAATGCATCAGTATCATCAAAATCTTCTGCTTCCATATCATCTTCCAATACTAGATACATGAGTCTTTTCATAAGAGATTCAGGTAGCACTTCTTTTGTTTCAAATTCTTCAGTTAATTGTTTTTGTACTTCATATGCCTTTTCTTTCGTTATGAGTCCTTCATTAATAATTTCTTGAAGATAAATTGATAATTCAGGAGCTGTTCCTACTATCTCCTCTAATGTATATTCTGCTCTTGGTAATTTTTCTGTCAGTTCTGTTAGTATTTCTACAAATTGCTCATGATTATCTAATATTGTATCTTTTATGTATTGGAAGTATGTTGCATCAAGGTGTTCTCGGTTTTTTTCTGATTTTTCCTTGTCAGTATCCTGTAATTTGCTGTAATATATGATATTTTTATTTGGCGTTGAAATATCTATTAGTATTATTACCATACACATATGTATGTCATATAAGTTTGATGCATGTAATAAGTCATCTTCCACTTCAAGTTTGTTATCATTTGATAATAGTTTATCTGTTGGTATATCCAGGCTTATTGAACTTGCAACAAGATTACTGTCTAAGTATCTAGCAAAATCATATTCTATGAGTTTTTCCATTATCTTATGGTTAGGATTGTATATGCTTAGTGTATTTCCATTAATCAGTACATTTTCCAGTTCATAAAAGAATATTCCGTTTCCCCTATATTTTGGAAGTATATATGCTGCATTTAATGAAAAGTCTCCTACTCCATTTTGCAAGTCATATGTTACAAATCCCACAACCTTGTCTTCATATAATAATTCCTTGAATATGTTACAGTAGGGATTTTCTAGGATAAATTCTTCTTCTTGCATACTTTCTATTATGTAATCATAGTCTGTTTCTAATATTGTGTATGTTTCTAGAAATTGAATGTCGTTACTAGTATATACTTGTGCTATAAAATCATTTCGGATTATACAATTATCTTTTGACATAATTTTTTATTTGTAGATTTTATTATAAAGAATTTTCTATATTTTGAAAAATAGTTTAAATAAAAAAGGTATAAGATAAAAGGGTGTTTATTTAATCTTCTAGTATATATTTATTTACTGCTTCAATATCATCTTCCTTAATTATATGTTCTATATAATCCCTATTTTTTTCTTTGTTTTCTTTTAATGATGCTATTTTAATTCCATCATAAGCCTGTGCATATAATTCTTCTGTGTTATAAGTTGAGATGAATTTCATTATTAAATTAATATATATCTCATCTCGCATATCAATCGCTTTGATCATGTCATATTTATCTAGTGAGGATTGTTTATAATAGTTTATTCGACAAATCAATGCTCTCAATAGGTATGTTAATGCTAATTCCATACTATTGTTTTTAATATAATAATTTACCTTGTCATATAATGCATCAATATATAATGTACAGTCATTATTTTGTACACTTTTAAACATCATTTCATCAATATATCTTGATATCAATGAGTCTATGGATGAATGTTTCTCCTTATCATATAATTGTTTATATTCATAGTAAGGCAGGTATTTAATGTATTCATTAAATTGCTTTAAGTGGACTTTTTCATCAAGATATTCTTTTGCTTTATCTGTTATCTGATAATATGCTTCATTTTTTAATTCGTCTAGTATTTGATTTTTATCTTCTTCATTCATATTGCTAAAGAATCGTTCAAATTCATTTAAATCCAATTTTTTCTCTACTTTTACGACAAGTTTTTCATCCAATGCATATTGTATGATGCTACCGTGTCGTATTTGGTATTCATAATCATAATCAGGAATTGTTAGTTTCTGTTTGTCAGAGTCGATATATGTTAGGAATTCATATAATCCTGCTTCTAATTGTTGTCTGAATACATCATTTGGATTTAATCCGGCATCTACTACTTGTCTATGTAAATTAATTTCTAGTCCTGAGTGCTTATCATAATGTTCTTCTTCATCATGTTCACATATATGACCATCATCCATCTCTTGATTTATACTCTCATCATCATTATCTCCATCAATGCTTTCATCATTTACTGTTACATCTTTTTCTTGGTAATCCTCTTCTTCAAAAGAATTATTCTCTGGCATATCCATTAGTTCATCATCATCATCAAATATTTGATAGTTAAATCCACATTTTTCACAGTATTCCTGATTTAATATTAATTCTTCATCACAATATGGACAGTTTGTATGATTAAATGTATTTGTTATTAGTGCTTGTGTTTTTGGATGTTCTATTAGGTATAATAATCTTTTGAAGATGGTTTTTGGTACTATTTCTTCAAAATCTAATGCTTCACTTATTTTATCATATATATTTACTGCATCCTCATCTGATAGATTATGCATTTTGATAAATTCCAGGTAATCAGAGTTTAAATTATCTCTTAATCCAAGCATATTATCAATAGATAAGAATTGTTTCAACTCATCTTTTTTTGCTTCTTCATATTTTACTACATCATGTTCATAGTATCTTAGATTTTTAATGGTTTTAGTCATATCTGAACTGTTTATCTTTTGTAATTTCTTTCGAAGCTTATATTTTTTTAGATCATATGGATGGGGCATGCTTATTCCTGGATATTCCTTTTTTATAAATACTTTGTCATCGTCTACAAAGTAGAAACATCCAAGCTTTAAGTCAAATACTGTTCCTATAAACTGTTTGTTATCTTCTGGTGATGGTATGCTCTTATAATATCTTTTAAGGTTTTTGTTCTTAAATACATCATGTCCATCAATGACAAATCCTATAAATGAATATATTAGATTTCCTGTTAATGTAATTGCAAGATTATTATTTAGTAGATAATTTACAAGTTTTATTGTTGGTTTTTTAATAAATAGATGCATATTGGGCTGTTGCAATAGTAATGTTAAGTATGTGGTAAATATTTTCTTATTACGATATTCTGGTATGATATATGCATCATTGATGCTGAAATGATTAAATGATATGTTAAGTTTCTCCAATGTAATATATCCTATTACTTCTGAGTTATCTATTATTTCTATGAATCTGTCAAAGTTATTGTATACTCTGTTATATCCCTCTTTGATTATTGATTCATTTATTCTAGGATAATTATGTTCTAGAAGTTGTTCTAAATTATTTACTTGAAGTTCTTCGATTTTTTTGTAATGTGAAATACTTTCACTTTTTTCAAAGTCATACATCATGTAACTCCTCCAGCTATTGTTTGTAGTTAATATAATCTTTATGATTTAATTATTAAAATATTTTTCAACATATACTCAATAGTATATCTAATCTAAAAGCATGATTTAATTCAAAATTAATGAATTAATATTGTAGTATGGTGTAAAATTATTATAAAATAAATAATATATCTAAAATTAGTAATTATATGGAGGATATTTTTTTAAAAAAGAAAATTGTAATAGTATTATACTATTACTTGGCTTATTATATCTTCACTGCTAGCTTCTATTTTAACAATTTTACCATCTTGAAGATATTCGAATTTTACTTTATCTCCATCTTTAATTAGGTATCCTTGTTTACCTGCTATTTCTTTTTGTTCAGCATTTGCAGGATTGATACTTTCAATTTTTTGGTCATTTGAACGAATTCCTACTTGTACTTCTAGTTTTTGACCATTGGTGTTATTAAAATCTACTGATGTTGCAAGATCCACTGCAGTACCATCAATATCTTTTATATCTTTATTATCATCAGTAAAAGTATCATTATCATCATTCATAGATGTATCACTATCTACTTGTTCAAATCCACTAGGTACTTTGAAATTTATTCCATTGATTGTTAAATTATCATTTACTAAATTCATTCCACCGGACGTGGTTGTACTAGTAGATGTAAATCCATCTGCAGCACTTATAGCAGAAAATGAACATATTAACATTAATAATGCTATTAAAACAATAATGATTTTCTTTACATTCATATCCTTCACCATATTTTATATTTTCTTGATTTGTTAAATATACTATTATCTTTTTAAGTGATATTAGCATATTTAGTAGTATATTGTTCAAGACTAATATATTTTTTATTTTTAATGTTATTATTAAATAAGTACATCTTACTAAAGACAATAAATAAATTATATAGAATACAAAGTATAACTAGAATATTATAATGGTTATTTATGAAAAGTTTATGTTATATATGCAATGTAAATTTTCATCATTTTAATCTATTCATAAATTTAAATCATCTTTTTAGAATCTAAATAGGGGATTACTCTTTAAGAGTTGAATTGCTATGCATTATGTTGAAGCTAAGAGTATATTATCAAATAATAATGGATTAAATATATATCGTGGATGTACACATGGATGTATTTACTGTGATTCCAGAAGTAAATGTTATAATATGAATCATGAATTTACAGATGTTGAAGTAAAAAAGAATGCTCTAGAATTATTATCAGTTCAATTGCGTAGAAAAAAAGAAAAATGCATGATTGGTACAGGTTCAATGAGCGATCCATACATGCCACTTGAAGAAAAACTTGAATATACACGAAATGTTCTTAAACTAATATACAAGTATAAGCATGGATTTACATGTATAACAAAATCAGATTTAATATTAAGAGACTTGGACTTACTAAAGAAGATTAACAATCAGACAAAAGCAGTTATTCAAATATCATTAACATGCATTGATGATAAAATAAGTAAATTAATAGAACCTAATGTTATTACGACAAGAGAGAGGATAGAATTATTGGATAAGCTAGAACAGGAGGATATCCCTACAGTAGTATGGCTTACACCAATACTCCCTTATATAACAGATACACAGGAAAATATTGAAGAAATACTAGATTATTGTATTCAATACAATGTCCAAGGCATAATATGTTTTGGAATGGGTATGACGTTAAGGGATGAAAATCGCAGATATTATTATCAGAAATTGGATGAACATTTTCCTGGACTTAAATACAGATACATTAATGAATATAAAAATAGTTATGCAATAGAAAGTCCCAACAACAAGCAACTGATGAAGTTATTTAAGTCAAAAACTGATAAATATAATATAATGAATAATCCCGCTGATATATTTAAATATTTACATCATTTGCCTATGAAAGACAAGTCAAAACAAATGAAACTATTTTAAAGGGAATATTATTTACTTATTATTCTTACAGGGACAAATATTTAAAAATTTATATTTATTAACTATTTGATTGCCAATTACATACATTATGTTGATTTTTATGTAAAATGCCGTTATCATTTAGTATAATTTTTTAAAAATTTCATCATCAATATTTACACTTTTAATCGAATGAATTATAAAAATAATACTATTAAAGCTTTAATTATTTTTTTAAAGAGATTATATCTATTTTTAATCTAAAGATTTTATTTTTTTAAATTTATTTAAATTACTTTAAAAACTAATAATTCTCATCCAAAATCCTTAATTTTATAATCAATTGAATAAATAATAATATTTTTTTAAGATATTATCCACTATAACGATATTATTAATTTAATAGTTTTAAACAAATATTTATGACATATTATTCTATCATTTAATCCAATATTTTCATTAATAACACATCCATATTTCTTTTTTTATAAATCCATTGGATTATATTCCTTTTTTATAATGAATTATTTTTCTACTTTTAATCACTATTTTATCAATTTTACAACTTTTAATATTTTATTTTTATACATACTAATTACTATGTTCATCAAATTTAATTTTAAATATTTATAATAAATTTTATATATTATTAGTTTAAATCTATTAAATAATGAATAATCAAAGATTAAAATGGGTTGATTGGCTAAAAGCATTAGCTATTATTGGAGTAATTGGAATTCATTGTACTTCCATATTACTTGATAATAACTTTTTGTTTAGTTTTAAATGGTATCAGGGAGTTATTTGTGGATCAATATTTAGATATGCTATTGTAACATTTATAATGGCATCAGGATATTTACTTTTAAGAAAAGTCCAACCAATAACGGTAATTCCTAAAAGACTTAAGAGAATATTAATACCTTTCATATTTTGGCTTATATTATATGCAATTATAAAAGTAGCATTTAAAGGAGTTATTGGTCCTACCTGGAACATATTTGATTTAGTAACATTTATAGCAAGAGGATTCCTAGATCCATTAGGTGTTAGTGTACAATTCTGGTATATATACATGATTCTTGGATTATATGTTTTATCACCAATTCTTTCAAGATGGATTCAAAATGCAAAACTAGAAGAAATTGAATATTTACTATTAATATGGGCAATAATTAGTTTAGTTCAATTTATTGGATTGAAAAGTTTACTTCTTGATTATCTAAGATACTTTACTGGTGCAATTGGATACTTTGTACTAGGATATTACTTGACCATCAAGGATAATTCATACTTAAAAAATCCTTATTTTGGATTAAAACTATTCATAATAGGCTCTTTAATTACAATTATAGGTACAATTACATTATCTCATATTATAGGACATCAAACATTATTCTTTATACAATTAGGTGATCTTACACCTGGAGCATTTTTACAGGGAGTAGGATTATTTATCATATTATATAATATGGATTATGAAAGAATTCCTCCAAGAATCAATACATATATAACTAAAATTAGTAAAGATAGCTATGGAATATACCTAGTAAATATATTAATTGTTAATGTACTAAATAAGATAGGATTATTGAACTTTGAAGCCATTACAATAATAATGGTATTTATAATGGTATTTGCAGTTTTAATAATCAGTGATATACTCCTTGATATTATGAGTAAAATCCCAGTACTAAATTATTTTACTGGAAAAAGCTAAATAAATATATTTACATGAAAATATATATGAAATATTATCAAATACTCATCAATTATTAAGGAGGATTTATATGCGAAGAAACTTTAAAGTAATCATAATAGTAATCATCGTACTTGCAATACTATCTATAGCTGCCGCTGCATATTTCATGCCGACAACCCACTATAAGACAATAGAAATCAATGGATATACAATTGAAGTACCAGATTCAAACAGCACAGCAGAAAAAATAAACGACAACTACAAAATATACAACGACCAACAAAACAACATAACAATAAAAAGCTATGCAATAAACAACATCAACCAAACCAACTACACAGGAGTCAAAGACATAACAGAACAAATAAAAAACAACAATGCAACAAACACCACAATAGCAAACAAAACAGTAGCCAATAAAAGCGACACATACACATACTACGAACTAGAACAACACCAAATGATAGTCATAACAACAAAAGACAAAAACACAATGGAACACATACTACAAAACATGAACAAAACACAAATAAAACCAGAAAACGCAGAAAACATAAACCTCACACAAATACAAGAAAACAATAACACAACAAACAACACCACACAACAAACAACAACCAAAAAGAAAACAACCACTACAACATCCTCTAAAAACAAGAAAACGAGTTCGGATGATACTTGGGGCGACTATGAAGATGATACTTATGTATATGGACATGGTGCAGGTTCATCGCCTGATCCCGATATCACTTGGAAACATAATAAAAAAACAGGTTATGGTGAATATTATAACAGAAAGACAGGAGAACGATGGGGCGGATATAACATAGCATAAGAATAAATATTTTATGCTATAAAAAACTTTTTTTATTTTTATTTTTTTTAAAGCATTTAATTTCTATGAGATTATATTATATTTTTATATAAATTCATTTTGCGAAAAAAAAGAGAGAATATTGAATGAAAATTTTCATTCAATTTAATTACATTGTAACATTTTGTACAAATATTGCATCATCAGTTTTTCCAAATGAACTATCTACAATAAATACTTCAGCTCTTGCTGGTTTGTAATTTTCATTATCTGTTAATGCTGAACCTGATGCTTTAATTTT
>SUTR01000046.1:0-6474 GCA_015062825.1 Methanosphaera stadtmanae | reverse complement strand
TCTACAATAAATACTTCAGCTCTTGCTGGTTTGTAATTTTCATTATCTGTTAATGCTGAACCTGATGCTTTAATTTTTTGATCTTTTGCCGGATTATTTACATTCCAAACTAAAGGACTTTTACCTATTACTGCATTACTGTCATCATAGAAGATTACTTGCATTTCAAGATATGTGAAGTCTTTTTTAGGTATTATATCTGCACTTACTTTATACATTGAATATCCTTCAGAATCGATTGTTATATTTTCTACAACAATATCACTATTATTTGAAGAATCAAAAAGTCCTGCAGATACTACTGATATTCCTAATACTACAGTAACAAGTAGCATTATTGTAAATAATATCTTTTTGTTCTGCATAAGATTATCCTCCCTATTATTTTATACAATTAATTATAGTGCATATGAAATATATATAATTATCCAATATTTTTTAATATTCAAAATGTATTATAGGTTAAATAAAAATCGGAGCTATTAAAAATAGAGTTTTTAAAGTTTTAAAAAATTCTATTGATAAAAAACTATACTTTTAATCGAATAGAATTAAAAATCACTGTGTATACAATTATATTATAATAAAATAACATATTACATATTGGATTATTAAATTCAATCTTTTGCTAATCCATATATTAGAAATCCATAAGAATATTTAATTAGATTAAAAATCATAAATATATATTATTATAGAATATGTGATTATCTTATCAAGAATTGATTATTATGGAAGATTATAAGGAAGAATTAATTAAATTAATAAATTATGAACGTGATGCTGAAATATCCGTTATGGTTAATGAAATTAAGAATATGTCAGCATCAAAACGTGAAAGTCTTGGAAGATGTATTACAAAAATGAAGGGAAAACGTGCAGGTAAAGAATTAGGCCTTGAAATAGTACAGTTTGGTAGATCACAGAGGATAGATACTGAAATCAGTGTATCTGATGTGGTTCTTGTAAGTACTGATTATCCACTTAAGAGCAATGTAACAGGTACTGTTATAGAAAAAGGTGCAAGATACATTAAGGTAGCATTTGATATGAAAGTTCCAAAATGGGCATTGAAGAAGAAGGTTCGTCTTGATTTATATGTTAATGATGTTACCTTTAAAAGGATGGAGGATAATCTTAAGAATTTATCATTAAAGGGAGAATATGCTCTTGGTTATCATTTAAAATTAAATGATCCAAAAATTTCAAAAAAAGATGCATATATACAGTATATAGATGACTCACTGAATCAGTCACAACAGCAAGCAGTTGTGAAAAGTATTTCAACACCAAACTTTTACTTGATTCATGGTCCCTTTGGAACCGGAAAAACTAGAACACTAATTGAATTAATACAACAGGAAGTAAGAAATCATAACAAAGTCCTTGCAACAGCCGAAAGTAATGCTGCTGTAGACAATATGCTTGAGAGGTTGATAGTTAATAAGAAACTTAATGTAACAAGACTTGGTCATCCACTTAGAGTCTCAGATGAAAATGTTAAATACACACTTGCATATAAGGTAGAAAACCATAAAAAGTACAACGACATCTATATGTACAATAAGAAAATTGAGCATTTAATACAAGATAGAAATAATTATACAAAACCTGTTCCAAAATATCGAAGAGGATTAAATGATAGTGACATCATACATTATGCCAAGAAAGGCACGTCTTCTAGAGGAGTAAATCCAAAAAATATAAAATCAATGGCAGAATGGCTAAAAATAGATTCACAGATAACTAAAGTAAATAAGAAAGTAAAACAACTAGAAAATAACATTATCTCTTCAATCATAGAAGAAAGTGATGTGATACTATCAACAAATTCATCAGCAGCACTAGAAAGCATCTCCAATGTGAAGTTTGATGTAGCTGTAATTGATGAGGCAAGCCAAACTACAATTCCAAGCATACTTATACCAATAGCAAAGGCACATAGATTTATATTAGCCGGAGATCATAAACAACTACCACCAACAGTACTAAGCAACAAGGCTCAGAAGTTAAGTCATACACTATTTGAATCATTGATTGATAAATACCCACATAAATCTCAATTACTAAACATTCAATATCGTATGAATAAAAAGCTAATGGAATTTCCTAATAATGAATTCTATGAAAGCCAATTAAAAACAGATTCCGAAATAGAAAACATAAAACTTGGTGATTTAATAGATACAAATGATGATGATATAATATCATTTATTGATACATCATATATGCCAAATAATCAGGAAAAACAATTAAAGGATTCCAAATCTATAATTAACATATGTGAACGAGACATATGCATTAAATTAGTAAATCAATTCATCAGCCAAGGCATTAATCCAAACGATATAGGAATCATAACACCCTATTCTGATCAGGCAAATATCATATCAGACATGACTGATGTTGAAGTCAAAACAGTTGATGGATTTCAAGGCAGAGAAAAAGAAATAATAATCATATCAACAGTACGAAGCAATGATGAAGATAAAATAGGATTTCTTAGTGATTTAAGACGTTTAAATGTAGCTATAACACGAGCAAAAAGAAGATTGATTATTGTTGGAAATAAACAAACATTAAGTTCTAATCCAACATATAAACGTATGATAGATTCTATTAAAAATAATAGTTAGATTGTGGGTTTAAATAATAAATCTGGTAAGAATATTATAGTTACTCCGATTATTACACTTAGTAATGCATATAAAAAGGCTATTTCAATGTTTCCTGCCTTAATTAAATCGCCTGTTTCTAACGCAAATGTTGAAAATGTGGTAAATCCTCCACATACTCCTACTTTTAAAAATAATACTATGAATTTTAATGTAGATGCATCAAAATGACTTTTTGAATAATTAGTCATATAAAATGCAATAAATGATATAAGTAAGGCTCCTAATATATTAATTATAAATGTATTGATGGGAAAAGAATTATAATCACCAAAATCTATAAACCCTATTAGATAACGTAGAACACTACCAAGAAATCCACCTAGTCCTACCATTAAACATTCTAGATACATATATTTTTTCTCCTTATATGTTTATTGTATTTATTGATTATTATATTTTTATAATACAAAATGTATTGTACAATACAAAAAGTATTATATATAACAAGCAATACAACTTATATTGTATAATACAAATAATATTATAAATAACTAACAATATAAACTGTATTAACCAATACTGAAAGTATTAAGAAACAAAATAATATAAAAAGATGATAAGATGAATAAATTACCATGGGGATCTCGAAATAACTTATTCGATGATGAATTCTACGGACGAAAAAAAGAATTAAATAATATGAAAAATTTATTATACTCTACAGAAGAATCCAATGCACCTGAAATATTATTAACTGGAGTAAGAGGAGTAGGTAAGACAGTATTTCTAAATAAAATAAAAAAAGAATTAAATGAAGAAGGATACCTATGTATTTTAATAGATTTTTCAACATCACAATCATATCAAAGAAACAATTTAACGACTCTAGGATTAATAAAACATTATTATAATGAAATAATAAGACAAACAAATGAAAAAGATATAAATTTTACAAACAGAATAAAAAAATACTTAAAAACCAATAATTTTGAAATAAAAGATATCACAACGATTTTTAATTTACCATTTCCAATAATTAAAAGTAATGAAGATGAATCACAAATTAATAATTTTGTATTAAATTTACCACAAGAGATTTATGAGGAACATAAAGATACACTTAAAGGTGTAATCATTTTAATCGATGAATTCCAGGTAATTAAAGAATTAAATGAATATATGAACTCATTCCTGTGGCAATTAAGGGGAAATATACAGAATCATAATAATGTAGGATATATAATTACAGGTTCATTGAGTATTGATGATCAATTAATCAATGATATTGCAAGTCAAAACGGTGTGTTTGGTGGTAGAATAATAACACAATATTTAACTCCATTTACAAAAAAAACTACAAGAGATTATCTTAATGAAAAAGCACCTTATTTAAACTTTGATGATGAATCATTTGAAAGATTTTATAAATGTACAAATGGCATACCATACTATATTAATACATTGGCAAATCAATTGCCTTCAGATACATTATTAACAAAAGAAGACATAGTAGAATGCTTTGATAATAATTTATACTTCCTAATAAAATACCTAATAAATACATGGATTCGATTAACCAATAGAGAAAAAGACATATTTATAACATTACTAGAAAAACCACTACACAGAAATGAAATAGGGGAAAAATTAAATGTCAATCCTGCATCATTAAGCAAATACTTTAATAAATTAATTAAATTAGGACTTATAAACAATGATCATGGATTATACTCTATAAAAGAATTAATGATTAAAAGATGGTTAGAAGTAGAATTTAGAAACAATGGTTATTATCCATATAGATAATAATTGACAATATTTCGTTAATTCATAGTATGTTCTTCTTATCCATGTTATAGAAATGCAAATATTTCGGGAGGAATATAAGTAACATTTCCTTTTTGAACTATTTCTGATGTATTTTTTGATATTATAATTCCATGTGATGATTTATATCTCTTTATAGCATCATTTATTTGACTTTTATCTTTTTTACCAAAACTAACTTCAATAGGTATTGGATTTTCTAATTTTCGTTGAATAATAAAATCAACATTTTTAGAACCTTTTTTATTATCATCATAATATATTTTATGTTGAAATGTTTTTGTCTTTTCTAAATAAAAGAAACTAGAAGCAACATAATTTTCAAGTAACTTTCCATAGTATGCATTTTCATCTTCAAGAATAGCAGTTCCATAATTTAATGATAAAACATGTTTAATACTGGGTGTTGCAAAATAATATTTTTTAGATTTTGTAACTCTCTTAGCAGATGATGTGAATGGATCAATCTGATTAATTAATTGAGCTTTTTCGAGGATATTTAATATTTTTTTTATTGTATTTTTATTAGAATCTAAACTATTAGCTAGTGATTCAGTTGATATTTCACCCATATTTTGTAATGCAAAGTAATATAATAAATTAAATGTCACAATTTCAGTATTTTTATTAAATCCTTCTATGTTCTTCATATCAATATTTACAATTTTATCAGTAGTATCTATAATCTTTTTTATTACATCATTTTCTTTTTGATGAAAATAAGATGGAAAACCACCATATTTTAAATATTTAATCCATTCATTTATATCATATCCATTTATATTAGTATATGCCTGGATAATTTTATTATTTATTTCAGGAATATTGTTTGTTTTATTATCATAAATTAATTCATATAACAATGTAGATATATTTTTATCATAATAATTGTATTTTAATTTTAAATGTTCTGAGTAAGTTAAAGGCATTATAGGGATCCTTAATAAACGTCTTGCAGAATCAGCATTATATGATAGTTCTAATGCTGAAGACCCACTATAAATCATGAAAATTTTTTTAGAATTATCAAATATGATTTTTCCTATTAGTGACCAGTCGGTATCATATTGAGCTTCGTCAATTAATAAGAATACAGGTTCTTTCTGAGTTTCAATTTGTGAATTAAAAAATATTCTTAAATATGCTGAAACAGCATCTAAAATTGAACAATTGGTTATTTTCATTAAGTTATCTACACTAAGATATAATATATTTTTGGAATTAATATTTTTTTCTTTTAAAAGGTATTCATATATTTGAAAAAGAATTGTAGATTTACCTACATCTCTAATACCTGGTAAAACTAAGTATCTATTAATATTCCTGCCTTCTAAAAATTCCTCAATATATTCAATAATCGTTTCATATTCACTTCTATGATTGAATAGAGCATTATCATAACTTAATTCATCAATTAATTTTGTTGGTCTAATTAATACTTCATTTTTAATGTATGTATCTATTTTATTGTCCATAAAATCACGTATTTGAATTATTAATATTAAATATTTTCAGGAATAATTATTCTAAGTCAACTAATGTTATAATAATCATTATGATAATACTAGGATATAAAGTTTGTCTAGATTATATGTGTTTGTAGGTAAAGTTTTTGGTCTACAAAAAGGGTATATCTAGACAAAGTTCATGGTCTACAAAAAGGGTATATCTAGACAAAGTTCATGGTCTACAAAAGGGGTATATCTAGACAAAGTTCATGGTCTACATAAGGGATATATTTAGATAAAGTTTTTGTCTAGTTTTATGTTTTTGTAGTAGTATATACCCATGTTATATTATACTTATCTTAGGAGTATTTTCCAAAAAAAATTATATTTAATTTTTATGAAAATTATTATATATGTTAATATAGAAAGATTTAATTAGTTGAAATGTCATTTTCTTACTGGTTATGATAAAGATTTTCTCGACTTTTGAATAATTTTGTATTTTTTACTTCGCTATACTGTACTATAACGAAGTAAAATTTTGTCATAGATGCCAAAATCAGTATAAAACATGATAAATA
>SUTR01000045.1 GCA_015062825.1 Methanosphaera stadtmanae | reverse complement strand
CTCCTTAAAAAGCCCACAAACCAGAATACTCTCAGTCAAATACAAATTATCATCAACACACATAACAAATAACTAAAAAAAAATTCACCCCCTTATTATTCCACTTTTATAAAAAAAAATCATAAAAAAGTAAACAATAACATAAAATATAAAATATACTTATAATTTATAAAATTATTGAATAAACTTATGATTTTATAATAATATTTTATACAAACACATATATAAATGTAACCCAGACATGATAACAAATAAAAGGGGAATTGATAACTAATATAAAACCCGTAATCAAATAAATATAATAATAAACAAAAAAATGTCAAAATGATAAAAAGTATTACAAAAACAAATAAAAAGATAATTATGTCAGATACTCTCCTCATGAAAAAAATAAGAGTGAAATTACATAATTAACCTCATTGACAAACTAGGATAATAGTGAAAAAAAAGTTAATGATAAATGAGATCTTCAAATTTTCTTCTACAATACCAATCATTTTTTTCACAAAAAATCATTCACAAATAAGATGTGAAAAATTGTAAACAAGAACAAAAAAATGAAAAATGACACTGCGTTTTCATAGACATATACTCAAAATTTCCCATAGATTATCCTATCAGAAAGAAAAAATACTACAAAAATTATGAAAAAAACATGAAAAAATAAAACTGTTAAAATACTAAAATAAATATCAAAAATACATATAAATTTAAAATATAATCATAAATAAATTAATTCATAATATTACCATAAATTAAATCTATTTTAAGTAAAATATCTTATTAAAAATAAAATCAAAAATCAACATTTCAAAAACATACATTCAAAATCATCAAAAAACAACACTAAAAAAAATATGAAAATCACAAACATAACATCCTACATAAAAAATAGGAAAAACAAAAATCAACATTTCAAAAACATAGTTATAAATCACAAAAAATATTGAAAACAAAAATCATATTTTTAAAAACATACCTCACATATGAAATAATAAAAAACATACAAGTAAAGTATGAAATCATAAATCCAGAAAAAACACCAAATAATATAATGTATGAAAACATCTTTTAAAAAACAAATATTGAACTGGTTTAAAATTTATATGAAAATTTTATATTTTCAAACAAATAGAGTATATAATAGGAATGGTAATATGACAACAGAATACGTGCGTAAAACTGTGAAGATTAATGAAGATCTTTGGAATAAATTTCAACAAAAAATCGAGGAAACATATGGAACTACATATAAACACACATCTGAAGAATTAGAAAAAGCTATTGAAAATTATGTGACTGAAGATGTTTATGATGTGGAAATTACAAAAACAAAAATCAACAATTTAAATGATGAAAACAAATCTCTGAAAACAGAAAATGAAAAGCTATACAATGATTTGGAAAAAGCTAATAATGAATTAGATGATTTGAAAAAAGAGCAAAAAGAAGATAATCAAAAAGTTAAACAACAGGAATCAATGATTAATAACTTGAAAAATGAAAACAACAGATTGAAGGATAGTAATGAACAATTGAATAAGAACATTAAAAGATTAGAAAATGATAATGAAACTCAAAAGAAAAACATTGAAAGATTAAGCAATGAAAATCAAACATTAGAAGAAAAGTACATCAATCAAGTTGAAGAAACCAACAAGCAGGTTCAAGAGAATACAAAAATAAAGAATAAACGTGAACATGCACAGGAAAGACTTAATAAAACACAAGATGAATTAAATGATACTTTAAAAAGGTTGGAAAAGTATAGTTATGCTATGGGACAAGTTAAAAATATGAGTTTTATTGATAGACTCTTTAACAGACTACCTGAAGAGATTAAGCAATTACAACCAGCTTATGAAGACAATGAAAATGAAGAAAAGTAAATAGTATTATTCTTTGATATACATCAAAGGATATTGTAATTCTTCATTATATGATATACATGTAACAACAGCAATATCTTCAACTTTAGTAGTAATTTCAATATTCAACATATTACCTTCAAGAGAAGTATAACCTGCAGAACCACATGCTTGTTTAATCATACTTTTATCTAATTTAACATCAACATCAATGATAGCTGGTTGCAGTAGTATACTTTCTTCAATAGCTTTTTCAAGACTATCACAAGTATCGAGATTTATGGGCGTACCTACAAATTGATGGTATAATGCACCCATACTTATTCCACCTTCAAATATTGCACGTTCTCTGTTTGTCAAGTTTTTAAAATATTTTTCATCATCCATAATTTAACATCCTTAATTTAATTTTACCCATGATGGTGCATCATAGGATGGTATAGTTAATATAATATTCTCCATGGAATTAATCAATTCATCTACTTTATCACTAGGAACTTCTAGCATGATAATGTATTCAGTATCTAAATCACCAATATTTGATATTCTTTCATAGTTTGATAGTTTATAACCGTATTTTTCATATATGACCTTAAGTTGTGATTCATCTAATGTTCCTGATGCCTTTGATTGTAATATTTGTTGTATGTCTGTTTTACTTGTTTGTGAATAGTTACGTGTATGTGGATATTGATTTAATTCTGTGTTTGAATCTATGACACCAGAATCTTTTGATCTGAGAATGGAAACTACTGTTGCACCACCTACTATTTTGTTAGAGGTCATTCCATTAGATGTAATGTTATTATTATCTAATGTAGTATTGTTATCAACTGTAGAATTAACTTCCTCCTGATTAATATCATTATCTGATTGATTTATGTTATTCTCTTCTTGTTTAATATTTTCTTCTTCAATATTTTCAAATTGTTTATTATAGATATCTACTGTATCACCTTCAGTTATCAATCCACTAGCCGCTTGTTTTCTATTTAAACTTAAAGGTATTATCTGTGTATCAACTTTTTGAATTGTTGTTTTACTTAATTGTTCAACATCCAATGAATTAAGATATTTTTTTGCTTCATCAGTAGAATAAATGTTGGTTATGTTATCTGTAACTACTTGTACTCTGTCATATTTATCTTTTTGTTGGTTTATGTCTTTTTGTAATTGATTTTTTATAATGGGCATTGCCTGTGCATATACATCTATTTTATCCACTTCTTCTACAGTTTTAGCAGAATCAATTTGAGCTTGTAGTGCTTGCTTATTAGAATCCTGCTGAATGTCATTATTTAAGATACTGTCTAGTTGATCTGTTTTAATGTTTTTATGTTCCTGTAATTCCTGTTGCTGGGGTAGTACGACCAATAGGTAATATGATGTTGAAGTAATTAAAATTATTATTAAAACAATGACAATTAATCCAACATTGAATTCTTTTTCTTCTTGAATAGAATTATTTGCTTTTAATGATTTTATATTGTTATCTTTTGTCTGAAAATCATTATCATTTTCATTTAGAAAGTTTAATTTTTGGTATATATTATATTGTTTTTGTAGTTTAAATAAGTCTTTAAGTCGTTTCATAATAAATTAGTGAAAATAAAAAAAGAGAATTAAGATAATTTAATTAATTATCTTCTGTTTAGAGTTCTATCTTTAACAGTTGAATCATTTCTAGATTCTGAATTATCTTTGATTATATCTATTATTCCAGGCCCATCATATATTGATATTATTATTATTCCAAAAATGTATAGTAAACCTAGAATTATTAAAAGATATGCTGGTATATGATATAACATATTGTTTACTTGTGGTATCATAGTTAAAATCATTAGGATAAATGTAACTAATATCAATGGTAATTCTCTGATTTTAGGATATTCAATATCTGATACCATTAGTATTGCTATGATTATCATAAGTATAGCAAGTATGACTGTATTATAAGATGATAACATGAATGCTGCTAATATAAAAGATGATACAGGTATTGGTAGTCCAATAAATGTTTCCGTTGGCTGATCTTGATATGCAGCTATTGTATTATAACGTGTTAATCTTAATATTCCACATGCTAATAATAATATTGATGGTATTAACATATAATAATATCCTGAAAGCATATACAATATAACTGCTGGTGCCACGCCAAATGAAATTACATCAGCTAGTGAATCAATTGTTTCACCAAATATAATATGATCAATATCCCCTTGATTGAATATTCTTGCCAATGTTCCATCAATAGAATCAAAGATAACTGCTAATAATAAAAACATTGCGGATGATGTAAGATTATGTGATATAATCATCATAATAGCTAAAAATCCACAAATTGCATTAGCAAGTGATGCTAAATCAGCTATAGTTATCATTTTTAATATGTTTGTTTCCATTTGAAACTCAACTCTTGAATATTATTATTATATAATATCTATGTAAATGCTAAATAATTAAAGTTATTACAATAACATCCAATTTATCTCAATGACAATTTCTTAAAAAATAGACATTATATAACATATATTCAATAATTTTTCATATAATATATACATTGTATATAATAATATATAAATATTCATATAATTATTAGATATGATTGAATTGAAATATCTGAAAGAAAAAAAGCATGTAAATACATTTAAGAAAAAGTACAAATTAATTATTATAGAAAATTTTAGGTTTTAAGAAATGTCTAATGAAGAAAAAAAATATGTATTGGGAATAGATGAAGCAGGAAGAGGATCAGTACTTGGACCATTAGTAGTTGGTGGAGTGTTAATGGCAGAAGATAAAGTTCGATTTTTAAAAAGAATTGGCGTTAAAGATTCTAAAAGATTAACTATGAAAAAAAGAACTACCCTATCACGAAAAATAAAAAAAATAAGTCAAACAACAACTAAAATTATCCCAGCAGAAGAAATTGACCAATTGAGAAATGATGGAACAAACCTTAATGAAATCGAAACAAACAACATGACCAGCATAATTGATGAATTAAATCCAAACATATGTTATATTGACTGTATTGATGTAAAGGAAGATCGATTTGAGAACAACTTAAATGAAAAATATCCTGAAATAGAAATAATAACCAAACATAAGGCAGATGACATCTATGACATAGTATCTGCAGCATCAATTATAGCAAAAGTAGAACGTGACAAGCAAATGGCAATTATAAGAAATGAGTATGGAGAAGTAGGTTCAGGATATCCTAGTGATAAGAATACTATCAACTATTTAAAAAGCCTTGAGAACAATTATCCACCAATAGTTAGACAAACATGGAATACTGTAATAAACCTAAAAGAAAAACAAGAGCATTAAACTAATTTATTAAAAAGAATTATATTATTCAATAAAAATTTAAGTTTATTTAGAGTGATATTTTCTAATTGCTCATTAAATATTATTTATACTATTAAACAACCTAATTTTTCAACAATAACTATACATAGAGGATTAGATGAGAAAAATATTGTATTTAACAGATTTGTACTATGAAGCCAAAGGAAGACAATACCATAAAGAAGATTTGTATATTACATCTAAATTAAAGGAACATTTTGACCTGGTTTTATGCCATCCATTAAATTCAAAAAGTTTTGAAAAAGATGTTGAATTAATAATCTTCAGAAATACTGGTTCTGTAATTAATTATAAAAAGGAATATGAAGCTTTTCTCAAACGTGTAAAAACAAATCATCTTAAGGTTTTCAATGACTTTAAAGGAAAAGCAGATGTGTGTGGCAAGCAATATTTAATAGATTTAACCTTGAAGAAGTATCCTGTTATTCCTACCATAGACAACATTAATAATTTGAAATTATTGCCTGATGTGGAGAAATATATGGTAAAACCTAAAAATGGTGCAGATTCCGTTGGATTAAAAGTTTTATCCAAGAAAGAGTTATGCAACATTGATTTTAGCAATGAAAGATCAATAATTCAACCATTTATTGATTTTGAATATGAAGTATCTTTTTATTTTTTAAATAACAAGTTAGAATATGCATTATATGCCCCAGATAAAAATAAAAGATGGAATCTGAAAAAATATGAATATTCAAAAGAAGACCTTGACTTTTCTAAGAAATTTATTAAATGGAATACAACAGAATATGGTATTCAAAGAGTTGATGCCTGCAGAACAAAAGATGGAAAATTATTATTAGTAGAACTTGAAGATTTAAATCCTTATTTATCAATACTTGAAGTAGATGATGTTACAAGAAATAATTTTATTAAAGATTTCACAGAGGTCATATCGAAGCTATGATAAAATAAATTCATATATAACAGTATGAAATAGTAATTGATTAACAATATATAAATAGTTATCATTTAGATTATTAATGAATTCAATTATAATCCATAAACATTTTTCATCCGACATAACCCGTTAATGTATTCATAATAATGAAAAAAAAGTAATTTAATATATTATAAAAATGAAATATAATTATTATTAATAAACTAAAATTAAAATTTACAGCCAAACAATTAGGAGTTAATATATATGGATATTATTGGAATAATCGTTTCAGCATTTAATGATCTTGTTTCAATGTTCCAAAGTGGAGGATTAATTACTTATATCTTAACCATAATTGGATTGTATGGATTGTTTCTAGCAATAGAAAAAATCATATATCTTCGTAGAGCATCAAAAGTAGATTTATCAGAGATTATGATTATTGTTAATGAGTCAATGTCACATGGTGGATCTCTTGAAGCATTACGTGCAATAGGTAACTTCAGAACTCCAACTGCACGTATCATATCTGAAGCATTGAAAATTGGATATAGAAGTAAATCTGAAGTAGAAGATAATATGGAACAAGTATTCATTGTTGAAATGGGTAAAATGATGAAAGGACTTTCATCACTACAAACAATTATAGAAGTTGCTCCATTATTAGGATTAATTGGTACTGTAATAGGAATGTGGTATACCTTTAAACAGTTAGGTGTGAACAGTGACATTACACTGATGGCAAATGGTATTTACATAGCTATTGTAACAACAATATTTGGACTTGCGGTAGCAATTATACTGCTTCCATTTTACTCATATATCAAAAGTCTAATAGAAGTTCAATTAGACAATATTGAAATTGCAAAGAAAATGAGTAACTGGAGAAATGCTGAGATGAAAATTTGGATTGAATCTGATAAAGAAGAAGTAATCGAAGCGTTGCAAGAAGCACCAGGTGTTATTAAAGTTAAAGAAATTGAAGATGAACAGGCAAATCTTAAAGTGTACATTAAACCTAACATGTTAGAAAAAGGTATAAAAACGATTATCCGTGAAAGATCAGATACATCAAATAGAATCGTTGAAAGTAAATTAAAACAGTAAGGGGTTACTATGACTATAGATACTAAAAGGTTTAAAGACAAAATTAACCAAAGAACGCCCAATATAAATTTAGTACCTCTTTTGGATGTTATATTTACCATTATGATATTTTTATTAGTAATGCTCAGTCAACATCCTACTAATATGGATCAGGATTATTCACAAGATCAAATATCTGCAAAACCCACAAGCCAAAGTGGTACTTCAGAATATTATTTAATGCCATTAAATGGTCTCCATAAAGTAACAGTAAATGGTGTTGATAAATCAGAGTACATACGTAATGGTGCTATAGCAGTACATACAAGGGTAATGGACGAAGGTCAAATAATAATGGATTCTGCATCGGGTTCGATTACAATAAAGTCACCTGCAGAATTGGAAGATGTTGCTGTACGTGCACCATCTGCAACTTAAAAAAATGAAATGCTAATTATAAATGGAGGAATTAAATGTATCTTGGAAGAATTATATCAATAGGCAGTAATGATAAGGGAACATATGCATCATATCGTGTATCCAGCAGATCATTCCCTAATCGTAAAAGTGTAGTTAATGGAGAAAGAATAGCAATTGTACCTACTGAAGGTTCAGAAAATGACATCTATAAAAACCCATATATCAGTTATAACTGTGTCGACATAATTGATGATGTATGTGTTATTACAAATGGTTCACATACAGACATTATTGCTGGTAAAATAAGGGAAGGAATGAATCTTAGAGACAGCTTAGCTTTATCATTACTTGCAATGGATTATGAAAAGGATGATTATAATACACCACGTATAGGTGCTGCTATTAATAAGGATGGAAATGGATTCATAGGTATTGTTACCGATAGCAGTTTAGAAGTAATTAAAGTCAATCCTAACGAAGCATACTATATATCCACTTACGAACATAACTCACCAAGAAGTGTAGAATATGATGTTGCAAGTGCTGAAGAAGCATCAGATTATATATTTGGAGAAGGAGCATTTAGTGAATTTACCAATCCTGTAACAAGCTGTGCAGCATTCAATAGTGGTGACAAATGGGAATTTGCTTATAAAAATCCTGTAGAATAACTGTAAAATATTTTTTTAACCTCCCTATTAATTATTTTTATAAGGATAAGAATACCATAACTATATTGATTTAAAATTTTAATCCACAATTAATTAATATTTTAATTAGCATAATCTATAATATTAGAAGTACTTGAGGTTTTATATGAGTATTGAATTGATTGCCGTAGAAGACTTTCCAATCATAAAAAAAGGAGATAACTTACCTGAAATCATTGGAGAATCTTTAGAAAAAAATGATATAATATTAAAAGATGATGATGTTTTAGTTCTTGCAGAAACAGTTGTTAGTAAGGCTGAAGGGAACATTATTAAAGTTGAAGAGGTAAATGTTTCTTCTGAGGCTTTAGAAATTTCACAAAAAAGTGGTAAAGATCCAAGACAATGCCAGATTATATTAGATAATTCTGTTGATATAATTCGCTGCAATGAAGGATTAATCATCACTGAAACTCCTCATGGATTTGTCTGTGCAAATAGTGGTGTGGACAATAGCAATTGTGAAGATGGCTTTGTAACTCCACTTCCAGTTAATCCTGATAAATCAGCAACTGACATTAAGAGATATTTGGATGAAAGATTCAATGTGAATACTCGTATAATAATTAGCGATACCCATGGAAGAGCATGGCGTGTTGGTGCCATTGGCGTGGCTGTAGGAATTAGTGGATTGCATCCATGCACGGATTTCAGGGGAAGTTATGACTTATATGGTAATGAACTTATGAGCACTATTGAAGCTACTGCTGATGAATTAGCATCAGCTGCCAGCCTATTGATGGGACAAAGCGATAATGGTATTTGTCTTGTTCTTATCAGAGGATATGATTGTAGCTTTAGTAAATGTGATATTAATGAATCAAGTATAGGTGAAATTATACGTGACAAAAGTATTGATGCGTTTAGATAATGGGACTGTTTTGTTATGATTAGTGTTTTAAGTGGTGGTACAGGTACTCCCAAATTACTTCAGGGAATTAAAAGAATTGTTAATCCGGAGGATTTGACTGTTATAGTAAATACTCTTGAAAACGATTATTTTAGTGGTGTTTATGTTAGTGCAGACATTGATACTGTAATGTATACATTATGTGACTTAATTAATGAAGATTGTTGGTATGGTAGATATGATGATACCTTCATTACACATGAAACATTGAAAGAGTTGGGCTTTGAAGAGACTCTGCGCATTGGTGATAAAGATCGTGCATTGAAAATACAAAAGACCCAACTGCTTAAAGAACATACCCTTGAGGAATGTGTTAAAATACAATGCAATTCATTAGGGATTAAATCAAAAGTTCTTCCAATGAGCAATTTACAGCCAAAAGTAACACTTGATACAGATTATGGTTTATTAAGTTTTCATGATTTTCTTATTAAACATAAATCACGGCCAGAAGTTTATGATGTAATATATGAAAAGGTAGAAGCATTGGATTCTGTTATTGAATCTATTGAAAAATCAGATGAAGTAATTATCGGACCTTCAAATCCAATTACATCCATTAATCCAATACTTATTATGCCAGGTGTAGAAAAAGCATTGAAGAATACTTATGTATGTAGTGTTTCACCATTTGTTGGTGATGATGCAATCAGTGGACCTGCTGGAAAATTTATGAAAGCAAAAGGTTTTCAAACAAACTGTGTAGGTGTAAGTAAAATTTATGAGAATTTTCTTGACCATTACATAATAAATACTAATGATGAAAAATATAAACATATTATAGAGGAATTTATACCAAAAGTTTCAGTAGACAATATTATTTTAAAAAGTCTAGATGATAAAATAAATTTAGCCAAAAAAATTATTGAAAGGTATGAATAAATAGGGATTTTAAGAAGTTTTTTTTATTATTAAAATAATTTAAGTGATGAAATGATACAGATAACATTAATACAGATTGATAATTATGGACCTTGGACTGTTACTCCCGGCCCTAGATTTGAACCAGACTTACAGACATTACAGTCAAGATTATATGGTGATTTAGAACGTGAATTTGGTGCACATAATGCAATTGTATTCTTTAACAGATTTGATAATTTAATAGCAATAAGTAATGGTATGGATTATGAAGCTCATAAAAGAATTCAAGATTCTATTAGAAACAGATACCCATTCACTATTAGTATGGGTGTAGGTACTGCATCTACCGCATATGAAGCACAAAAAATTGCAACAAAAATGATACAGATGGGTGGTGGAGCACAATCTGCCGATAGATGTGAAGTATTGAATATTGATTCTTTAGCAAGTGAAGATGAATCAATAGTTCAGATTGCCCACATTGATATTAATGACATTACCAACACATTAACTGATGTTGAAAATGCATATGATACATCCATTAGTGTATATGATGTTTTATATAACCTGATGATTGAACTTAAGAAAGTAGACAGCTTATGCTTCTTTATTGGTGGAGACAATTATATGGCACCATCAAATAAGGTTAATCCAAATACCTTACGAGATGTTCTGCAAAAGGTTGATGAAAAAACAGGCGTGAAATTAAAAGCAGGTGTTGGAATAGCAAAATATCCTGGTAGAGCAGCAGATTTAGCAGATATAGGACTTGAAGATATTCGTGCTAACAAAACGGACGACTCTGTATTATTTTTAGAAGATTAATAATCACATCCCCCCCATACCATTTTATTTGTTTATTTTTTAGTTAAAGTGAAATTCATATTACTTTATTAAAAATTGAGTGAATTTAATTCCTAATTAATTAAAATTCAATAAAATATTAAGTATTTAATCAAATTAATTTAAATAATAATAGAAAACATATAAAATAATATATTGATTTTGAAGAGGTGAATTAATATGAATGTTCTGGCTGCAATGGCAGGAATTACTGATGGTGAATTTTGTAAGAAATTTACAAAACAAAATGTGGACATCATCACATTAGGTGGATATAATATAGATTTGGAAACATTTAAGGCAGGACTTGAAAATTCAGTAGAGGATAGGCAAGAATTTATTACATGCCCTCATCATTTATCAGAGGATATTGATGAACAAATAGAAATTATTAGAAAATACAATCCCCAATGGAAAGGATTAATTAGTGCCAACCTTAGAGCAGTAAAATCAGAATCATTTAATGCAATATATAAAAATAAGAATATTGACATTATAGAAATTAATGCTCACTGCAGACAACCTGCAACTGTAAAGGCAGGTGCTGGTCAAGCACTGCTTAAGAAAACGGATGTGCTATATGACAGCATAGATAAAGTAACAAGCAATATGGACTGTGATGTTTCTGTTAAAATAAGGGCTAATGTAGAAGGTGTGGATACACTGGATATTGTAGAGAATATTGAAAGTTATCCTGTCAAATATTTACATGTTGATGCATTTAATCCAGGAGTTGAAGAAGCTGATTATGATATGATAAATAAAATTGCATCTAAAACTAGCATGCACATTATTGGAAACAACTGTATAACCACACATGAAGCTTATCAGAAAATGTTAGATAATGGAGCAGATAGTGTATCTGTTGCAAGAGCAGCATTGGATGGAGATTTAACAAACATATTCAAATGAATATTCTTTTGATATGCCTAAAATAATATAATATTATATTGATTAAATTCCATATTATATAATAATCAAAGAGTAGAAAAATAAATTGGAATGAAGAAATAGTAAAACATTATGATAAATATGGAGTGATAATAATGGGATGGGAAGATGCACCAGCACATGTTTGTAGAGGTGGAGATGCACGAGGATTAGCATTTTGTTGTCCACCAGTAAAACCATGTCCTGTACATATGAAATTAGAAGAAATTGGAGTTAGTCCCCAGGAATTTGTAAATATAAAACAAGAATTTGGTAGTAAAACAAAGTTAGGTGTAGGAGCTAATACTTGTTTTGGATCATTAGTATGGTGTTGTAAAGCATCAAAACCTTGTCCATTAAGAGATATGGAATTACAAGCAAATGGAATAAGTCATGATGAATATATGACACTTAAAAAACAGTTAGCAGAAGAAATATTAAAACATGCAAAAACTAATACAGTAAATTATACTGATAATGATATTCAATCATTAGCAGACACGTTCAACATATCATTTGATGAGGCAAAAACAGAATTGGAAAAGGCAGATAATGATTTAAAAACTGCTATTAAAAATCTTAGAATGAAAAGTTTAATATAACTTTTTAATTTTAATACTACTTTTTTTATAAATAATTTATAGAAGGCTAATATATGGGATTGACCTCATTATTTTTAGAGATGAAAGATAAGACAGTACTTATTGTTGGTACTGGTTCTGTAGGAATAAGAAGAGCCAGACGATTTTTAGATACTGAAGCTTGTGTAAAAATTGTAACCAAGGACATTGATGATGAAATTAAAGAGGAATTTTTAGATAAGGGCGCTACATTTTACGATAATAACATGCTTGATTCTTTAATTGAAGAAAGTGACTTAGTTGTTGTTGCAACAAATGATTTGAATCTGAATAAAGAACTGGCCATTAAAGCTCAGGATAAACTCATAAATTGTTCTAGTGACATTTCTTTAAGTAATGTGATTGTACCCTCAACATTCAAAATAGGTAGTGTAACCGTCTCATTATATACTGATTCAAAAAGTCCATTGATGGCTAAAACACTTCGTAAGAAAATTCAAAGCATCATTACTCCTGAAGATATTTTACACATTGAATTTCAGGAGCATATACGTAAGTTACTTAAAAAGCAAGTTCCTGATCAAAAAGATAGAAAAGAATATATGATTTTATTGGATAATGATGAGACAATTAAAAATTACCTTAAAGAAGGTAAATTAAAACAAGCAAAATCATATGCTGAGAATATAATTAAAGATATTTAAAAAAAAAGTAGTAACAATGAATTTAAGTATCATAAATGGAATATATAGTTAAAGATAACAATTCAGAATACCTGATAAAAAACAGTTGATATTTATTAAAGTCAATAAAACAATGCCATCAGGAATATAAAAAAAATAAATAGACAGGGGAAAATTAATGTTATTAAATATGCGTATTGATTATAAAATTGCTGATATACAGACAATGGAAGAATCATACACTAAATTAGATGAATTAAATCAAAAGATTCATGAAAAGATAAACATACTCGAAGAGGTAACTCTTAAGACATGTAACAGATATGAAATATATCTAATACTTGAAAAAGACATTGACATACCATCAACAAACTTCATTGTAGAAAAGGATGATAATGCAATAAATCACTTGCTAAGATTATCTTCCGGACTAGAATCAATGATAATGGGTGAAGATCAGATACTCGGACAGATTAAAACGGCAAGAAAAAATGCTATCAAGAACAACACCATAGGTCCTAAACTTGAAAAAGTGTTTACAAAAGCAATACATGTAGGACAATCCATAAGAAAAAATACACATATCAATGAGGGTGGAGTATCAATAGGAAGTGGAGCCGTAGAACTTCTTGAAGAAAAATATGGATCTCTCAAAGGAAAAAATGTTCTAATTGTAGGTGCTGGAGAAATGGGAACAGTAGTTTCAAAAGCATTACTTGAAAAAGAAACCAATGCAATAGTAGTAGCAAACCGTACATATGATAAAGCTATGCAACTAGCACATGAACTTGATGGTATAGCAATAAGATTTGACTTAATGGATGAAAACCTACATAAGATAGATGTATTGATAAGTGCTACAGGTGCACCACATACCCTTATAAATAAGAAAAGAATGGAATTTTTACCGGCAGAACATTTAGAGAACATGGTGTTACTTGACTTGGCAAATCCAAGAGATATTGATGACGATGTAAGAGAACTGAAAGTTAAACTATACAACATTGATGACCTTAGATATGTAACAGATAAAAACAAGAAAAAACGTGAAGAAGAAGCCGTTAAAGCAGAAGCAATAATAGAAGATGAAACCATTCTACTTAAAAAGGCATTAAAACAAATGGAAATATCCCCTATATTGTCAAACATCAACATTAATGCTGACAAAATCAGAAGACAAGAATTGGAAAAGACTTTACATATGACAAACTTATCACCGAAAGATGAAAAAACAATAGAAATGTTAACAAAAAGTATCACCGACAAGTTAATGTTTGACATTATCAAAAATCTCAAACAAGCAGCAAGCCAAAACGATGATGAAACAATAAGATGCGCTAAAAAATTATTATTGAATAATGATTAGCCAATATATCCCTTCCCCTAAACCTATTTTTAATTTTAATAAATGTACACAATTATCTTTAATAAATATTTGATTAAAATAATTACATTATCCTTTTAGATGGATATTAAACTAAAAATTATTAATAATGAAAAAATATTCTGCATTAATTGTTAAAGTCAAAACAAATAATATAAATATATTTATTTAACTCTTAATTTATAATACATCGACTATCACATCAAAAACGAAAAATTCATCCTATAATCCGACATTTATTAATAACAACTTTAATTATATATAACTTCTATAATTATAAACAGACATGAAAAAACAAAGAGGTGCATTTAATATGTATGAAAAAATATTATTACCTACAGATGGTTCAAAAAATTCTGAGAGAGCAATCAAACATGCATTGAATATAGCAAAAAATGAACAATCTGAAATTGTTATATTAAATGTAGTAGACAGCGTTTATTTAACAGGACTTCCAGAAGAAGATTTAATTGCACAAACAGAGATAATTCTAGAGGAAGAAAGTGAAAAAATCTTAGAAAATGTTAAAAAGATAATTGAAGATAGTCCCGAAATGGAACATGATGAATCAATTAAAATCACACCTAAAACCATATCTGAAGGTAATGCAGCAGATATTATCCTTAAAGTTTCTGAGGAAGAAAATATTGACTTAATCATTATTGCAAGTAGTGGAAAACACATGCTAGACAGATTCCTATTAGGAAGCGTAACAGAAAAAGTTGTAAGACATTCAAAAATACCAGTAATGGTTATTCCAAAAGAATAAACTTAAAATACAACTTTAACCTCCACTACCTTAATTTTTTTTAAAAAATTTTTTATAGAAAAGTACCGTTCATCTATTTTTGTATCACCAAGATTAAAAGTAAATACTAAATAGTTATAAGTAAAAAGTAAATACTTATAAGTTAATACTAAAATGTTATAAGTAATAAGTAAATAGATAATAGTTATAAAATATAAGAAATAACAAATAACTTAATATGTATAAGTTAATAGTTTGAATTAAAAAGTTATATGTTAAAAGAGATAAGTAATAAAAAATAACTAATAACTAATAACATAGAACTAGTAAGATATAACTAAAAAGGTATTAATGATAAAATATTAAAAAAAATAGATTAGAAAAGAATGTTAAAAAACATCTATAGAATGATACAAAGAAGAAAAACATTCCTTGCTATTATTTAATCCATAAAACTTTTACCCATATTATATGCATCAACAAGCTTGTTTGGTTGATTATACACACTTCCTAAATTTCCAACATCCAAAACACCCACTACTTCATAATGCATGTTCATCTGGAATGGCTGTATCTTCATCAAATCTATATATGAATCATAGTATCCTTCAGGACCTAAATGAGTAAATATTAACATAACCTTTCCAGACAAATTTATTAATGGATTGTTTGTAACGGCAAATAAACGATCGATTAAAACCTTTAATTCTCCTGTCATTTGACCAAAATAGATTGGTGTGGAGACTATTAATCCATCTGCCTGTGCAATTTCATGGGTTATCTTCAATGCATCATCATCTAAAACACAGTTTCTACCAGTCGTACAAGTACCACAAGCTTTACATGCAGAAATATTTAAATCACTTACACAGTATTTGGTTACATTATGTCCTGCATCTATTGAACCCTTAATCATTTCATCAAGTAAAATATCAGTATTAGAGTTCTTACGAGGACTTCCCATTAAAGCAATGATATCCATAGCATAACACCTCTTTTATAAATTCAGTTTATTTTCTCGTATTTTTGATAAATATTCCATATCATAGTTATCTATACCATACTGTAGGGATTTTAGTATTTGATCTTTGTTTTTACTAAAATTCAAATTATTCAAGTTCATTGAAGAAGTATGATGAGTTATTAATCTACCCTCAAAATCCAGGTTTTCAAGGAATGTTTTTAGTTCAATCATCAAACCCTTCTCATCCAGTGGATTAAATTTTCCACATTTATATTCCTCCAATAGTGTTGTTCCTTCAAATAATGTTAATCCACCAGTACCTACAACAATGGGATTACAACTGCTGAATATCTTTGATGAATTAACTGCATGACTATGTGAATGTTCAACTCCTGCAACACCATTTAGGAATGTTAGCCAATAGTCAACTCCTGCTTTATCTAATTTTTCACATTCAGTTAGAATGTCTTTTGAGGAGTAACCCTTATTAATTCTATTTAATGTCCAGTCATCCCCACTTTCAGCCCCAATATTAACTTCAACCATTCCTTTTTCTTTAAGAATTTTCAATTCTTCAACGGTCTTATTTTTAATATTTGTTATGCGTGCAGCCATGGTCATAACTTCAACATTGGGCAGATACTTATTTACCAAATCACATATATTGTTTAATCTGTCAAAACTTAAACAAAAAGGATCTGCTCCTATTAATTGTAGTCTATCTGTTTCAGGATATAATTGAGCTATTTCCTGTAGGTCTTCTTCAATCCATTCAATTGGTGAAGGCTTAAATTGAATGTCCTTGTACATATTGCAGAATTTACATTTGTTATGTGTACATCCTTGTGTTATTTCCAATAAGGGTGATGGTGGTTCATAAGGATTTCTGTATAATGTTCCGGTATAATGCATATTAAATTCCCCATTATATTTGATATATAATTGTCTATTAAATTCCTAGAGAATATATTATATTTTTTAAAACATATTATGATTCATTTATTCAGAATATTAATTTATCATTTTCAAGACTTAAAGAATATTTAGCTTTAAAGATAGTTTGTAAAACCTCAAATATATAAAATAGGTAAATGGAAAAAAGTTATTATTAGTTTTTTCTTTACAATAACTAATGTAAAAGACTTATACTGAAAAAATAATAAATGATTTTCAACAGTTATCCCCGAATAATCTTATATCATAAAAGTCATGAATTTTCCGGTAGCATATATTGTTCATAAATAGTTCCCACATCAAGATATATGTGAATTTTAGTCTAAGATATCTCTCAGATATTATAATATTAGAGATGTGACATGATTTTTATAAAGTTGTTAAAAATAATGAGAATAAACTTCATACATCTTGAATCTAGACCCTAAAAATAGAATTGATAATTATTTATAATATGATAAACAAAAATTGAAATGTTGTAAATATTATTTACTAATTTTAATTTTTATGGAGGTTAACTTTTTTTGAAGTATAATAAAATTTTTGTTTTTTTATTTATTTTGATTTGTTTTACTTCAATAGCTTATAGTGCAGATGAAACACTTAATAATGTTTTTAATGAGGCTAATGATTATGAAAACGTAGAAAATAATAAAAACATAGAAAATACAGATAATAACAATATTAATAATATAGAAGAAGAATTAATAGAAGAAGACTATGAAGATAATCCTATTCCGGACAATAATTTTGAAGATGGATATGACCATTCTGAAATAATAGAATTAAATGATAATACAATATACTCAGATGATGAAATTATTACTAATACAACACATCCAACTTCTAGACCGAATAGGGCAGCATCAAACAACAATAACATTCAAACACCCATCGTCTCAGTAAGTCATAGTTACATTAGTGCTAAAGTTGCATTAAAGAAAATAACAGACACAACATATAATACAACATTTATCGTAACGGACAACTGCAGCATATACTATACATTAAATGGTAACAATCCTACAACAGCCAGCACCAAATACACTAAAGCATTCATATACAATACAAGTAAAACACTAAAATACTTTGCAATAACCAAGGATGGTGATAAAGGACCAGTACTGTCCATGAAGCTATCAGAAGGTACAACACCCTATATTGCATACAAAACGCCAATTACCAATAAAATACAAACAATATACTTGTCATACACACTACCACAAACAAAAATATACTATACACTAAATGGCAGCACACCTACAAACAAAAGCAGCGAATATACAAAAGCATTAAGTATAAACAATAATACAAAGCTTAAATTCATAGCAGTTTATGGAACAAAAACAACACCAGTATATCAGTACATGATGAATGCAGTAAAACCAACAGTTACCATCAAAAACACAACAGATGTTAGAAACAACTATCAAAATATTACAATAAAAATAAACAAACCTGGAAAGATATACTATACAAGAAACGGATCCAATCCCACCAATCAAAGCAACATATGGACCAACAACACAAATGTAATGATATCTATTAAAACACAAGTAAGAACAATACTAATAGACAATGAAGGATTCACATCAGACATCACATATTACCAGCCGCCAAAAATAATAACACCACCAATAACAGCAATAAGACCCATAACAACGTTAATCAACAATATACAAAAAATACAATTCAGCACAAACCAACAAAACTCAACCATATACTACACAACCGATAAAAGCAACCCCTTGACAAGTAATACAACTAAAAC
>SUTR01000044.1 GCA_015062825.1 Methanosphaera stadtmanae | reverse complement strand
AGTATGTTGCTGTTTTTTACTCATTATAATCATTCCTCTGTTTTATATTCCCCAACAATTTTTGTAATCTTTTCACCTGGCGGTACCATTGGTAAAAGTTCAGATGGATCAACAACCACTTCAATTACAGTAGCTTCTCTAGCTTTCAGGGCATTTTGTATTGCTTCAGTCAATTCTCCAGGTTTTTCTACTCTTAAACCTTCAACACCATAGGATTTTGCAAGTTGTACAAAATCAGGAGTTGGTGCAAGTTTAGTTTGTGAAATCCTATTTTCATAGTATAATACTTGCCATTGATATACCATTCCAAGATATCTGTTATTGAGTATACAGGTAACTATAGGTAAGTCATACTCTTTAATTGTTGCAAGTTCTTGAGATACCATTTGGAATCCACCATCACCTGCTACAGCAACAACATTTTCATCTGGTTTTGCAATCTGTGCACCAATTGCTGCTGGCAGTGCAAATCCCATTGTTCCAAGTCCACCACTTGATATGAATGTTCTTGGATTATGTGTCTTATAGTAATGTGCCATCCACATTTGGTTTTGTCCAACATCAGTTGTCATTATAGTTTCAGGAGTTACTGCATCCATAATCTCTTTTATGCATTCCTGTGGTTTGACTGGTACTGTGTTAAAGTTAAATTTTGGTTTATATGCTTGTCTTTTGCTTACTATATCCTTGGTCCATGGATCATGACTAGGATTATTTAATCCTTGAGTTAGTTCTTTAAGAATTGTTTTGGCATTTCCTACTATTGGAATGTCTATAGGTACATTTTTACCGATTTCTGCCGGATCAATATCAATATGTATTTTTATTGCATCAGGCGCAAATTTCTTAACATTTCCTGTTGTTCTATCAGAGAATCTGCATCCTACTGCTATTAAACAGTCACAATCATTTACTGCATGATTTGTTGATTCAAGTCCATGCATTCCTAATAATCCTAGAGATAACTTATGATCTTCAGGTATTGAACCTTTACCCATGAGTGATGTTGCAATAGGTATGTTGGCTTTTGTTGCAAATTCAACTAATTCTTCTGATGCATCGGAGGATATGACACCTCCACCTGCTAATATTATTGGTTTTTCACAGCTTTCAATAGTATCTATTGCACGTTTGATTTGTCTAGGATTTCCTTTTGTACTTGGTTTATAACCAGGAATATTTAAAATTTCTTTCATGTCATGATCTGTTACTTCCTGTTCAAGCACGTCCTTTGGTAAATCTACCACTACAACCCCTGGTCTTCCTGTTGATGCTATGTGGTAGGCTGCATCTATAATTTTAGGTACGTCCTTTGATTTTCTTGGTTGGAAATTTTCCTTTGTTATTGGCATGGTAATACCAATAGTATCTACTTCCTGAAATGCATCCGTACCGATTATTCCAGTTCCTACCTGTCCAGTCAGAGCAACTACAGGACTTGAATCCATTTGTGCTGTTGCAATTCCTGTTACTAAGTTTGTAGCCCCAGGTCCTGATGTTGCAATACATACACCTGTTTTTCCAGATACCCTTGCATATGCATCAGCTGCATGGGCTGCTGATTGTTCATGTCTTACTAGTATGTGTCGTATGTCACAATCAAATATTGAATCATATAATGGTAATAATACTCCTCCTGGATATCCAAAAACAGTATCTGTACCATTTTCCTTTAATTTCTTTAATAATGCGTCACTACCATTCATTATATGTCTCCTATCATTGTTTAATAAATTATATTGACGTTAAATATTCTTTCATTAATATTGTTTACTATTAAATTTTATTTTCTATTGTTTAACTACTTTTTAATCAATTAAATACTGTTTTATAAAAAAAGAAAAACGGAAGAAGAGTTTTTAAGGTAATATTTCATCTATGATTTCAACTACTTTATCAAGTTCTTCTCTTGTTATGATAAGTGGAGGTACAAATCTTATAACAGTTCCATTAGCTACATTTATTAATAATCCTTTTTCTTGAGCTTTTGATACTAAGTCACCACATTCATAATTAGTTTCAACACCTATCATAAGTCCATGTCCTCTTACATCAACAATACAATCATGAGTATCTTTTAATGCTTCTAGTTTTTCTTTGAAGTATAGTCCATTTTCATGTGACTTATTAACAAGATCTTCCTCTTCATAAATATCAAGCACAGTATTTGCTGCACAACATGCAAGTGGGGTTCCACCGAATGTTGTTGCATGTGTACCTGGCTGGAACACTTCTGCAATTTCTTTATTTGCAAGTACTGCTCCCATTGGTAGTCCACCTGCTATTGCTTTTGCACTTGTTGTAATATCAGGCACAGTTCCAGTTAATTCTGATGCAAACATTTTACCTGTTCTGCCGTAACCTGTTTGTACTTCATCAAATATTAACAGTATTCCTTTTTCATCACATATTTTTCTTAATGTTGGCAAATAGTCATCATCAGGCACTCTTACTCCACTTTCCCCTTGTATAGGTTCTATGAGTATAGCAGCAGTATCGTCTGTGATTGCTTCTTCTATTTGTTTAATATCATTATAGTCAACATGTACAAATCCTGCAGGTAATGGTTGGAATCCTTTCTGATATTTTGGTTGTCCTGTAGCTGTTATTGTTGCAAGTGTTCTTCCATGGAAGGAATTCCATGCTGTGATTATTTCACCTTTTCCTGTATATTTTCTTGCAAGTTTTATTGCTCCTTCATTTGCTTCTGCTCCACTGTTAGCAAAGAATATCTTATCGTGAGGTGATGCTTCAACTATTCTTTTTGCTGCTATTGCTTGTTCCTCAGTATAATATAGGTTTGATACATGTATAAGTTTAGTTAGTTGTTTGCTTAGATTTTCAGTCATTTTTTCATGAGTATGACCTATATTATTTACTGCTATTCCTGCTACACAGTCTATGTATTCTTTTCCGTCTTTATCATATACAATACTTCCATGTGCATGATCTATTACCAAATCATATCTTCCATATGAATGCATTACATATTCATCTAATGTAGTTTTTACTTCATCATTATTCAAATTTTAATCCTCCTAATTTTTTTTTAAATTAATTAATTAAAATGATATTTTATTATGTTATATATTTTATAGCTCATATGCTATAAGATTACCTATGTACAAATCCAATGTAGAAAAATTTTATATGTAATTTATTAGAAGTTAATAATCCCAAATAAATATAATTATTTGTAAGTATAAAATATTATTAAAAGGTGATAATTATGACAAAAGCTATTATTAAAACAGAAAAAGGTGACATTAATATAGAATTATTCCCTAATGAAGCACCTGGAACAGTAGAAAACTTTGTAAAATTATCAAAAGATGGATTTTATGATGGTCTTACATTTCACAGAGTAATTCCTGATTTTGTAATACAAGGAGGATGTCCTAGAGGTGATGGTACTGGTGGACCAGGATATACCATTAAATGTGAAACAGAAGGAAATCCACATAGACATGGTACTGGTGCATTATCTATGGCTCATGCTGGTAAAGATACTGGTGGAAGTCAATTCTTTATTACTCACAGTCCTCAACCACACCTTGATGGTGTACATACAGTATTTGGACAAGTTGAAGATAGTGAAAGTATGGATGTAGTTTATGCTATTAGACAAGGTGATAAAATTAATACTATCACAATCATAGAATAAAATTTATTACAAAATGCTTGAAAAATTACAAAATATTATTAATAAGAAAGAATATATACAATAGTATAGAATTTATATTAATATTCATTCTAACCCTTCACCCCCTAAAAATACATTTCTTTTCTAATTATTTAATTTTAAAAAATTTATTAAAGTTTTTTAAGAGAGTATAATAGATATTTATTTAAAAAAATAGATTTAAAGAGTTATTTTTAGTTTTATTTTTGTTTTTTTAATTTATCCATTAGTCCAGATAATCTTGCAAAATTAAATAGATATAATTGAATATATCCTGAGTATTCTCCAAACTTTTCTTGGGCAAAATTCATTATCTGCTTATTTGTTACTTTTTGATTAGGAAAATACAGATAGGATGTTATTCTATTTATCCATACATCAACAGGATAAGCATTATGTTTATTATATCCATATAATAATATACAATCAGCTACTTTTGGTCCTACACCTTCAAGTTCCATTATATTTTTAAATGCTTCTTCATAGGATAACTCTTGAATGTTTTTATGAAAATCCTCTTTTTCAAGTATCATATTTGTCGAATTAATCATGTATTTATCTCGATATCCAACACCGTATTCTTTTAGTTGATTAGATGTTATTTCTAGAAATTCATGTTCTGTTGGAAACGTATAATATTTTTCATCATTAAATTTAGTTATTTTACCATTGTGTTCTTTAATATCCCTAATTGATTTGGTCCATCTTTTTATAGAATTATTAGCAGAGCATATTGATGAAATTATACATTCATAAGGATATTGTGCTTTAAATAATCGTAAACCCTTATTAAATTCATATACATCATTAAGTTCAGGCATTTTATTTAGATAATCATATACCTGTGTAACATCATAGTCCAAGTCAAAGATATACTTAATTTTATCCTTAATTAAATGAGGGTTCACATCATCATCTGCAAAATATTTGACATCTAATGTACTGTTTAAAGCATCCTGTGATATTTCAACCAGAACATCAACATCAGATATAGATAATACCTCATAATATTTATCATTCTTTTTAATCCAAGGGGGCTGACTGGTTTGACCTGAATTCATAGTTAATTCCAAGTCAAAATCTCCCTTGTATTCATCATATTCAATTGTAAAAGAATCATCCATCATGGTAATCATCCAAAAAAAAATATTATTTAAAAAAAGTATTTAATAGTCATGAATGGTAAGGTTCTGATTTGTTATCCATTCAATTCCATCTTCTTGTGTTATAACCGCAACATCTATTGGTCCACCAACCCCCTGTATATCACCGATATCCATGTTGACACCATCCGCATAACGTTGTATCATGCTGGTAGACTTTATAAGAAATACAGATAAATCTATAGCATCCTGCAAGGTCATTAGACTCCATTGAATATTATATTCAAGTCCATGCAACTGCTGAAGAAGATCATTTTTCTGTGAAGACAATTTAGAAAAAACTGGCAGATTTAACATTTTTGAATCATAACCTAATATTAACCTGCTTACAACATCACCCTGACCAACCCATGTACTTCCATAATCATTTATGCCACGCTTCTTACTAATTTGACCAGGACTTCTTAACTCATAGGTCTCACAAGTACCCTCCTTATTATATCCTGATATCAATATTTGAATTGCTTCAATATTCAAATGTCCCTCTTCAATTCTACCATTTGCCTGTTTTATTTTGAACTCTATCGAATTAGCAGATTTTTCTATAGATAATACCTTTGCACCTTTTTGTTCAGATTCTACTCTTAACTGTTGAGCCGATATATCTAATTGTTTTTCCCAAGGATACTTATCACTTATATAGTCATGAAGTTTATATGCAATATCTTTAACTGATAAATGATCTAATTTTTCACTTTTTGAAAAGGCTTTAATGTATTTAGAGACATTTGTTTGTATTCCATCCTCGTTAGGAAAAAATGCTAAACCTGCTATACCTACTATAACCTTATCTGTTAATGCAAATAGTTTTTTTGCAGAATTTGTTGAAATTCTAGTGTACTGTTTAATATTTCTCTGAGATTGTCTACTATCAGAGGCCATCACTATACCTTCAGGCGTTGTTACATTGATAATTAAAGTCATTAATCTTACTCCATTACTATATTCTTGTTGCAATATTCTTTTTACTTATGTATTCTTTTACTTCAGGAATTGGATATTCATCAAAGTGGAATATACTTGCTGCAAGAGCTGCATCTGCTTCTCCTTTACTAAATGCTTCATATATATGTTCAGGATTTCCAACTCCTCCAGATGCTATAACAGGTATTGATACATTTCGACTGATAGTTCTTGTCAAATCCAAATCATAGCCTATTTTTGTCCCATCTCTATCCATACTAGTAAGCAATATTTCACCAGCACCCCTTTCTTCACATTCCATAGCCCATTTAACTGCATCTATACCAGTAAATTCTCGTCCACCATATATACTGCAGTCAAACCAACAGTATCCTTGATCAGTTTCTACAATATAATGCTCATCATCCTCTTTTGGATTTTCAACATAACGTCTTTTTGCATCTATACCAATTACACATGCCTGACTACCCACATGTTCTGATGCACGATTTATTAATGAAGGATCTTTTATTGCTGCAGTATTTGTAGAGCATTTATCTGCTCCTGCTTTAAGCATGTTAACATAATCATCCACTTCTCGTATTCCACCGCCGACACAAATTGGTGTAAATACATTTTCAACAGCTTTTTTAATAACATCAGCCATAGTAGCTCTTCTTTCATGAGATGCGGTTATATCAAGAAATACTATTTCATCTGCTCCTTGTTGATAATATTTAGTTGCAAGTTCCACTGGATTACCAGCATATCTTATTTGCTTAAATTCAACACCTTTTACTACCCTTCCTTCTGGTACTTGCAGGTCACAATCTAAGCATGGAATTATTCTCTTTGATAACATTATTATCACTAAAAAAAATTTTATTGGGAAATCTAATCTTTTAATAATAAATACAATATGGCTTTTTGTGCATGTAGCCTGTTTTCAGCTTGATCCCATATTGCTGATTGTGATGATGTCATGACATCATCTGTAATTTCTTGATCTCTGATTGCAGGTAAACAATGCATAACTATAGCATCATCCTTTGCCTGTGATAGAAGCTGAGAATTTATTTGATAGTCTTTAAAGATTTTTTGTCTTAATTGTGCTTCATTTTCATCACCCATACTTACCCACACATCCGTGTATAGGATATCAGCATCTTTAACTGCCATATTAATATCATGTTCAATAGTTATGGTTGAATTTGTGTCTTTAGCCTCTTTTTGGGCTAGCTTATATATGTCTTCATCTGGTTCATAACCTTCAGGACATGCAACAGTCATATCCATACCTGTATATGCTGCACCTAACAATAATGAGTTACATACATTATTTCCATCACCAACAAATACTAATTTTCTATTAAAGTCGCCTTTGTACTCCTTGATGGTTAATAAATCTGCAAAAGTCTGACATGGATGTTCTTTATCTGTCAATCCATTTATAATAGGTATATCAGAATATTTTATTAACTCTTCCACGGTTTCATGACTTTTTGCACGTATCATTATACAATCCAAGAATCTGGAAAGTACCCTTGCAGTATCCGGTATTGGTTCTCCTCGACCTATTTGTAAATCATTACTTGATAAATATAGAGGGGTTCCACCTAATTGGTGCATGCCCACTTCAAATGATACTCTTGTACGGGTTGATGATTTTTCAAATATCATACCCAAATATTTATCAGCTAGTGCTTTATCCTTAATTTTGCCTGACTTTAAATCTGATGCTGTATCCAATATTTCAAATACTTTATCTTTTGCATCAGTCATTGATAATAAATTTTCCATGCTATCATCCCAATATAAATAAATATTTTATTTTCAACAATGAATAATATATTACTTTGTCTTTTATAATTAAAAAAGTATATGTTAAATGGCAGTGTAGAAAACTTATCTTGAAAAAAAAATTTCAACCAAAAAAAAAAACTCTTTTTTAAATAATTATAATGATGAATTATATTAATTTTACACTTAGAATTTTTATATTAAACTTGAAACAAATGTAAAACAGGATTATATAATATAATCATTGATTTAAATGTAATTCTATTAAAAATAAGTAGTTATAATAAAAGTAGACGGATTATATAAAAAGTAAATAAACTATGAAAACGAAGCTACGATTTAAAATACTGATTAACTTGATAAAAGAAGAGATAATTTGTTATACTTCTACAAAATAATTATACTCATATTAAACTAAAAAAAAATGAATAAAAGCAGAAATATAGAATATCTTTGAAAATAAATAACAATAGCAATCAAATGAAAAAATATGTATATATTAGTTAAATGACTCTATAATATAAATTTCTCTACTTTCTGCAAAATATCATTCATTGCAAATAAATTCCTAATTCATTTAATATCAACAAACATGATCATACTTCTTAAGAAGATATATTCCTATAATTATCATCACAATAACATCCAAGATTAAGAGGATGTATTCATATTCTCCAAAGTATGCACTTGCACGTGCTTGTTCAGTTGCAAACAAATTAAAGTAATCTGCCATAGTATTAATACAAAAATGTGCAATAATTGGAGCAATAATTGATTTTGTATGAATATACAATCCTAAGAGTAAAAATCCTAAACCAACAGTAAATACTAACTGGTTAATTAATGATATTGAAAGTCCTGATGTAATATTCACCAAGTGCATGGCTGAAAATGTTAAAGCTAAGAATACAATATTATACCATTTATATTTACCGTTATCTTCTCTAAATAAGGAACATCCAATATATCTGAAGTATAATTCTTCCCATATTGCAGTAGTTACTGTACTTATAACAGTAGACAGGATAAAACTTTGATATGGCTCAAAATCTAATGGACATACCTGTATTAAATAAGAAAATATTAAAGGTGGAATAATTACTGTTAAATAAACCGGTAAAAAATTAATATTAAAGATAGTTTTTAACTCTTTACTATGAATAGCATAAATACTAATAGCTATTATGAGAAATACCTTCAATATAGTGTCTAATTCATTTATACTAGTTATCTTAATTAGTTCACTAATACTTATAAATAAGAATCCCATAATTACTGCAACAAATAAAAATCCAATATATTTCATTAGTTTATGTCATATGATATAGTTTGTTAGAAAAATTAATATAATTACCTTAATTAAAGATTATTGAAAAATATTAATTTTACACTTGATTATAAGAATTACAATACATTCACATGAATAATAATAAAATTATAGAATACTAGGAATAATAAGATTATGCAAAATGAATAATAGATTTAATCAGAAGAAAAACTAAAAAAAAGAATAAATAAAAGTAATACAGGAAAAGAGTAAATAACACAGTTATGTCATCCCATCTATTATTTAAAAAAAAGGTAAATGATAGAAAATATTTGAATTATTGTATATTTTTTATTTTATCATTTAATTCTTTAGCCAATAATTTATAATATATGTAGAATCCTAACCAAAATACTGTGGCAAATATTACTGCTATTATAATCCATGTTATAACTGGACCAATACCTAGATTTACAGGCATCCAACCTAAAAAGATTGCTACTACAAATAATACACCCATACCTGTTAACATTTGAATCATTACCTGTAATGGAAATGCTAATTCTTCTTTTTCATAGACTAAACCAGCTAATGAAAATGCCCATCCTACTATTATTGAACCAAAGAATGCACCTATTATCTCATTGCCTGTGAAGAAAACATTTTGTGGACCATTTGCATAGGATCCTATTACCATCACCAGTAATACTATAAAACAACCGACAAATGCTCCCATTGCAAGTCTTTCAATTATCTTTAATTTCATTCATACCACCCATCTTTTACAATGATAATTACAAGTCCAATGCTTGTTTAAATTCTGATAAGTATTTTCTTGAAATATTATCTTTTAAACCATTCTTCAACTCTATAAACATCATACCCTTCAGTGAAGGAGCAACACGTTCTATTTTTCTTAAATTTACTATTGTAGTTTTGGATATGCGTACAAAATCAGAGTCTAATGTATTTTCCAATTTATATAATGGCTTTTTAATTATATACTCATTACTACTGTCATATACTTTGGTCTTTTTTTCTTCAACCCTTATCATATAAATATCTTCAAAATCCAACAATACAATATCACTACCCTTTTTAACAGGTAATATTGAAGTATTAGAATCCACATCCTCATCATAATTGTCTTCAAGTAGAAGGATTGCTTTTTGTACATTATCCGTTAATACATCAGTATATATTTGAGCATGGGGTTCTTCATAATCCTTTGAAACAAACAATTCAACTTTCATAATAATTACCTACATCCATAAAATATTTTTTTTAGGTATCTTAGTATTTCATTTTAAATAATTCCTTCTCTATCATTTTATCTTTGTATTTATCATCAAATTTTTCATAGATAACAAAAACCTTTAAAAAGTCAAATATTATACCAATACCCCAGAAAAATATCACCCATAATACCCAAAAGTATTCTGGAGTGCATATAATGTTTACAATAAATAGTAATGCTACTACAACAACATAACTAAATAAATGCCTATAAAATTTTATTTTTTCATCAACACGTTCTTGAGCTTTCTTGTATAAATAATCTTCCTGCATAATTACCACCTAACTATTTCATCTTTAATTATAGTTAGGTTATTAGTATATAAACTACTAGTTGTGGTTATGGACAAGATGCAAATAGAAGATATTAAGATGCATAATTTGCATTATAAAATTTTTTTTCTAAAATATTCTGTTATATTAATTAAATGTTTTAAAAATATAAGGGGTGTTCGTCAAAGTCAACTATTAAATCATTATTTATATTCCAGTTTACAATTAGAAAATGTATTGGCGTTATAAAATTTTTTTATACATTTGACGGCCCCCCACTAAAAAAAAATAGTAAAGGAGGGGTTAGGATTTGACTTCTTTCATATGTTCTATCTTATCATTTAACAATTCTTCTGTTGCTACATCAGATCGATGATATACTTCTCCTTTTATGTATTTTATTGCTTCCTCACATGCAATTTCTGCTTCTTTTATAGAATCTCTTACTGCAAGTACTGCTATTGCTCGTGATGATGTAAGATGTACTTCCTGATTATCGTCTTCATATACTGCAGCATAGTATACTTCTGCATCCAGTTGTTCTATTTTTTCTTCATCAACTTCAACTATTGTATCTGCTGCTTTAGTATTTGGATATTTGTCTGGTACAACATATTTACATACGGATGCTTTATTCTTAAATATTGCTTTCTCAAGTGTTCCTTCAACTATTTGTTTTGATATTTCTGCTAAATCATAGTCAAATACTGAAAGTACATTCATTGATTCAGGATCACCGAATCTAGCATTGTATTCTATAAGTTTTGGTCCGGCTTTGGTAAGCATGAACTGTCCATAGAGTATTCCCTTATATTCTGTTGCTTCTTTTGCTATTGCATCTATTGTTTGTTTCATTATATCGACGGACAAGTCATATTCTTCCTGGGATAAAAATGGTAATAAATGATTTTTATCAGAATATGAACCCATTCCACCAGTAATTGGTCCTTTATTTCCTTCAAATGCATGCGGATGATCTTGGGCTGCTGGCATTGGTACAATAGTTTTTCCATCTACAAATGCTTGAATAGTATATTCTTCTCCTATAAGTAATTCTTCTATTACTACTCCTTCGAATCCACCCATTTTCTGATCAAATATTTCTTTAACATATTCTTTAGCTTCCTGGTTATCTGCTAGTTGGTCACCAACAATTTTAACTCCTTTTCCGCCTGTTAATCCTATTGGTTTTACTACCACAGGTTCACCAAATTCATCAATAAATTCATATGCTTCTTCAAGTGAGTAAAAAGTACCATATTTTATAGAACCATCTATATTATAATCTTCAAATAACTTTCTCATGAATGCCTTGTTTGTTTCAATTTGAGCTGCTTCCTGTTTTGGTCCGACAGATTTAATTCCGACTTTTTCTAGTTCATCTACAATTGCCTTCTCCAATGGTGCTTCAGGTCCAATAAAGGCTATTTCAATATCATTTTCCTTTGCAAAACTAATTATACTATCAAAGTCTGATTCATCACCGACTTTATATATTTTTGAAATTCTTGCAAGTCCAGGATTTTTCCGTCCCATATATGTATATACATCTGCTGTTTTATCTAAAGCCTTAGCTATTGCATGTTCACGTGCACCGCTACCAATTACTAATATATTCATCGCATAAGCACTTCCTATAATATATAAATGAAAAAATTTTCTATTATAATATGATATATGTGATATTTTTTATTTACTTGTTTTGATGTTAATCCAAAGGTATTAAAAATTGGTGCATTTAAGCAAAAAAAGTAATAATAAAGTTAATTATTTATATTACATTGACCATAAAAAAGTGTAATAACTAAAATAGTATATGTATTACAAATTTAGTTATTAAACCTAAAAAAGTAATAACGGGAATCATATGAATATCGAAATTCTGGAATTAAAAGAGGAACACATTGCTCCATATAAAGTAGAAAACTTCTTATTCAAAATGATTAAAGAAAATTATAATTTAGATTATGTTCCATCATATCACTATGATATAAAAAATCTATACAAATATTACATAGAGCCTCCTGAAAATAATTTTTATATCGTTATTGATAAAGAATCAAACAAGCTAATCGGAACGTCAGGAATAAGAAGCTATGATAAAAATTATAATCTAAACAATAGAAAATATAATAAAAATGATACTGCAACATTATACAGGCTATTTGTAGAAAAAGACTACAGACATAATAAAATTGCCACACAAATGATAAATATAATCGAAAATTTCTGTAAAAACAAAGGATATAAGGAAATATATCTTCATACTCAAAAAAATAGTTATGGAGCTCTTCCATTTTGGCTAAAGCAAAATTATAATATAATATATGATACATTAAATAATTTGGGAACCGTACATATGGAAAAAATCTTATAAAAAGAATTTCTAGAATTATTTCAAATAACAATCAACTATTCATATATTTGATAAAATCAGATTCCCATTCCTTCCCCTATTTACTTTTAATTATTTTTTAACAAGAGATTATAACCTTACTAAAAACAATAAAATATTAAAGAATTAATAAGAAAAATTAGTAAAAATAAGTTAAATGAAGAGATTATGAATTTATAGACTCATATAATAAAAAAAATAAGAATAGAGATTATATTTGATTTATTTCATTGAAAAACAAAACATCATCACATATAACTTCCAATAAATCTTTATCATGACTAACTGCCATAACCCCAATTTTATTATTCTTAGAATACTCCAATAATGCATCCCATATTTGTACTTGTGTTACAGCATCAAGCATTGTACTAATCTCATCAGCAACAATAAATTTTGTGCTTGGATTTAATGCCCTTAATATACTAAATCTTTGCAATTCACCACCGGATAATTCACTTGGCCATCGGTTCATCCAATTTTCCTTTAATCCAAATGTTTGCTTAAGTTCTTCTGGAGGATTCCATGATTCAGATAAGATTTTATGCATCTTCCATTTAGGATTCATAGTCTTCTCAGGATGTTGAAATATTAATTGTACTGGATGAAATCCTTTCTTATCAATTTTATTATCATCTATAGTTACAGATCCTGTATAGTTGGATAAATAACCTGACATTATTTTACAAAGAGTACTTTTTCCACTACCACTATCTCCTATCAATCCAATTACCTTGTTATTTGGTATTGAAATTGAAAAATCTTTAAGTATTGGTTTGTTTTTCTTATAAGCGAAGGAAATATTTTCTGTTTTAAGTTCCATTTTCAACCTCCTTGTTAAATTTATGACAACGTATCATTACATCATTCCTATTGACAAGTTCAGGTTTTACTGTTTTACATAAATCCATCTTAATAGGACAGTTTTCATAGTAAACACAACCATTAACATCTTCTAATGGCTGAACACCTTCTGTTAATTTAAAACCATTACTTGGAAGTGCTTCTATCAATGATTTTGTATAGGGATGTAATAATTTATCCACATCATTGAAATTTTCAGCATTATTAATCTCTATTACATATCCTGAATAGAATATTGCTATCCTGTCTGCAGTTTTTAGTGCTACATTGATATCATGTGTAATTAATAAAATACCCTTTCCTTCATTTTTTAAACTGATGATATCATTAATAGTTTCTTGAACACTTTGCATATCCAATCCAGGTGTTGGTTCATCAGCTATTAATAAATCAGGATCATTCAATAATGCAGTTGAAAGTAATACCTTACGTGCCATTCCACCAGATAATTCAAAAGGATATAAATCATCCACACTTTCATCTAATCCATATTTATCAAAAACTTCCCTTTGTCTAATTTTCTTCTCATTATATTCATCCTCATCTTCACATTCACCTATTGCCTGTTGAGAGACTTTCATAAGAGGATCCAGGAAATTAACTGATTGTGGTATTAAACATATTTCATTTCCACGTAATTTTTCTATATGTTCGGGAGTAATCTCCTTATCCTTATATTTTATTTGTCCGGTAACATGTGCATTATATGGTAAAATACCAAGAATTGAATGTGCAAGAAGACTTTTACCAGATCCACTAGAGCCTAATATTGCAACTATTTCATTTTCTTTAATATCCAATGTCAAATCAGAAATGACTTTAAGGTCATGACGGTTTAATCCCTGAACATATTGTGTGAAAGATATTGACAAATTATTTACTTCTAATAAATTTTTCATATTCATCACCTTAACCTAATTATTTGCTTCTGAAGGATCTATTAAACGTTTAAGATTATCTCCAATTATATCAAATAATAATACCACAATCAACAAGGCTATTCCTGGGAAAAATGCTAGCCACCATGCACCCATAGCAAGATAAGACATTGATTCTGATAATATGATACCTATAGCAGGCTCATGAGGTGATAAACCGAATCCTAAAAATGTTACACTTGCTTCATGCATAATCGCATGTGGAAATACCAACAATATTCCTACAAATATCTGAGATAGCACTAAAGGTAATATATGCTCTTTGGCTATCCAAAATTTACCTTTACCAAATTTTTCTGATAATGCCACGTACTCTGATGTATTTATCTGAAGTATTTCTGCTCTTAATACTCTTGTCAAGCTTACCCAATGTGAAAAAGCAACTGCCATTGTCACACCAAATGCACCTTTACCTAATGCAATTGATATCATCATTATCAATAGTATGTGAGGTATTGATGCAAATAAGTCAATAAGCCATGAAACAAATTCATCACAATATTTATTGATACTTGATATGAATGCAAGTATCATGGCAATTATACTAGAGATTATAGAAGCACCTAATCCTATCATAATACTTAAGCTTAGACCCTTTATAGTTCTAATAAACATGTCACGTCCCATCCAGTCCGTACCAAATATGTGTTCAAAAGATGGAGGTCGCATTCTAATTGAAAAATTTGTTGGTAAATTAGCATCAATTAATAATCCGCTAATAAAGATAACCAATAATACCAATACTGTAAGTCCTATTGTTAAAAGTGTTTTTTGTCTTAAGTTTAATGAACTGAATAAACCTTTATTATACCAAGGAATCTCACTCATCTTCTTCACTCCTTAATCTTGGATCTACATATTGATAAATTATATCAGCAATAAAGTTTCCTGCAAATACAAAGATCGTACTAACTATAACTATTCCCAATAACAAGGGTACGTCTGATCTTAATCCTGCAGCTACTGTTGCTTGACCAATACCAGGATATGCAAATACTTGTTCAACCAAAATAGTTCCACCAAACAATTCATTAAATGATAAAAACTGTAATGAAATTGCTGGAAGCAATATATTTCTTATCCCATGATTTTTAATTATACCCCAGAAACTTTCACCTCTAGCCTGAGCAAATAAGAAATAATCACTTTTTTTAACATTGATTAGTTTATCTCTTGTAAATAGTGTAATTGATGCAATACCAACAACACTTAATGTTATTGCAGGTAATATTAACCTATCTAACCATTGCCAAAATGTAACTGTATCTGATAATTGTCCAATAGGAACACTAAGCCCTATAGGGAACCAACCTAGATATACTGAAAATACCATTAAAAATACTAATCCTATCCAAAATGTTGGTGATGATTGTAATATATAACAATACGTTTTAATTATTTTATCAATCCATGTTCCTTCTTTTGCACCTGCAAGTACTCCTAAACCAAAACCAACAAATGCAGAAATGATCCAACTTACTATCATTAAAGTAAGACTTGCTGTGAATTTTTGCAATATTACTTCTGTTACAGGAACTCTATATATTAATGAAAAACCCATACTTCCAGAAGCAAGAGTTTGAAGCCAACCAAGAACTCTTTCTGTTAATGATAAATTTGTCCCCCAGTACTGACCCATTATTGCTAATTGTTCTTGACTTACTATTCTTTGTCCAAGATATGCTCTGACAGGATCAATAGGAGATAATTGTATCATTATAAAACTAACTGATGCTACAACAATAAGTAATATTAGTAATCGTATAGCTTTTAATCCTAAAAATTTAGTTAATTTTCTAGTGTTTATGAAAATCACCTCAAAAAATTATAAAAAAAGAATAAAATAAAATTAATGATTTATAATCATTAACTTTTTATATTATGAAGTTGCGTTTTCTGTTGTATTTACACGTTTCCAATCGTATATATTACCCCATATATCTCCACCGTGAGGATATATAAGGTGTGTTCCATTGGATATGTCTAATGAATCATCAACGAAGTATGTATAATCCACTGTCGCAATCCAGAGGAATGGATACTTAGAATTAGCCTCTTGTGCTGCTTGAGACCATGAACTATATGAACTGTTTAAATCTTGACTCATTGCTGAATCAATGTATTTATCTACATTTGTATCATTTAGTACTTCTGGATTATCATATCCTTCACCTGCTACTCTTGAATCATATTGATGTTGTATTTCATATGGGTCTGCTGAACCGAATCCCCATACTACTCCTACCTGGTTTCTTACAGGATCAATATCATCCCAACTTTTACCTTCAGGAGTAATTTCAATACCCAATTCTTTTGCCTGTTCTGCTACAGATACAGCTAATGCTTGTCTTTCTGTTGCTGATGATGAGTAGTATACTGGGAATGATGCTTTAACTCCATCTTTTTCTCTTATTCCATCACCATCTGTATCTTTCCATCCTGCATTTTCAAGTATTGATTTTGCTTGATCTACTTGTCCATCCTTAATTGTTGAGTTGAATGCCCATGGTAATTGATTTGCTACACCAGTGTATGATACATTTCCATATCCATTTAATGCACCGTCAACAAGTTTTTGTCTATCTATACCAATGTTTAAAGCTTCTCTTACTGCTTCATCACCTGTAACATTATTTCCATAGGTATTATTATCAGATCCTATTTGTTTTCCTTCATCCATTTGTGTTGGTAATGATATTCCTCTTACATCAATTGAATCGAAGTATTCTAAATGATATCCTTTTACAGTTTCATTAGCATAGGATACTGGTACTTCTGCAATGTCTACTTCACCATTTTTAACTGCTGCAAATGCTGCATCAGAGTCTAAGAATAGGTTTGTTATTTTTTTGAAGAATGGTTTTTCACCATAATAATTTTCATTTCTTTCTAAGATAAATTGTTGTCCTTTATCCCATTGAGCTAATTTATAAGGTCCTGAACCAATTGGATTTTGTCCATATGATTCATTATTGTAATTTGCTTCCGGAACAATTCCAACATCGGTTAATTTATTAATGAATGTTGAATCAGATTTTTCTAGTGTGAATACTACTTGTGTATCATTTGTAGCTTTAGCTTCTTTCATTGAAGATAAATCTGCTCCTTCTCCAAATTCTTTTGCAGTGTTATATGAGAATGCTACATCTTTTGCGGTTAATTTTGTATCATCAGTAAATTTTACGTCATCACGTATATTTACTGTGTATGTTTTATAGTCACTTGATATTTGATAATCTGTAGCTAAATCATTTACGAAACTATTATTTTCATCTCTTTTTAGAATTGTACTTTGTATAAGTGGTTCTGTTCCAGAATCATGGTAACCCCATCCATGCATTGGGTCAAATCCATATTCTGGTTCTTCCCCATGTGCTGCTACACAAGCAACTAATTCATCAGCTGCATGTTCTGAATTTCCACCACCTAATGCAACTGCAGCTATAGCAATTACTGCTACTACTGCTATTATTGCACCTATAATATATTTTTTATCCATATATATTTCTCCATATTGAATTAATATTCCATGAAAAAAGTATTACAAAAAGATGTAGAATATTACAAAAAGTAATACAATTTTTAAATTTAATATTAATAATTATAGATATCAACTCAATATTATTTAAATATTACTAAAATTATAATAAGTATTACTTTTTTATTAGTTTTACCCAAAAAAATAATACAATACAAAAATGAAATCTGAAAAATAAACTCAAAAAAAAATAAACAGAAAAAAAATGATAAAAAAATATACTAAATTATAATTTAAAAAAAAAATATAATAATATTAATATCAATGAATTATTTTAATGGTGTCATCAATGAAGGGTAGTGAAATTTTAATAGAAAAACTTAAAGAAAATGGTGTAAAGACAATCTTTGGTTATCCTGGAGGAGTGCTATTACCATTTTATGATGCACTATGTGAATCAGACATAGAACATATATTGGTAAGACATGAACAGGCCGCTGCACATGCAGCAGATGGATATGCAAGAGCATCAGGAAAAGTAGGCGTTTGCCTTGCTACATCAGGGCCTGGTGCTACCAATGTAACAACAGGAGTTGCAACGGCCCATATGGATTCATCACCTATCGTGGTACTTACAGGACAAGTACCTACAAATGCTATTGGAACTGATATGTTTCAGGAAGTAGATACAATAGGAATAACCATGCCTATAAGCAAACACAATTATCAACCACGAACTCCTGAAAGAATAGCAGAAGATGTAGATAAAGCATTCTATATAGCATCAACAGGAAGACCAGGACCAGTAGTAATAGATCTTCCCAGAAATGCATTGGAAGAAATTGTATCTGCAGATAATATTACAGTAAATAAGGATATTCCAGGATACAAACCAACAAAAAAAGGAAATATAAAACAGATTAGAAAAGCTATAGATGTTATTAATAATTCTAAAAAAGCAATAATCGTAGCAGGTGGAGGAGCAATATTAAGTAATTGTTCAAATGAATTATTAGAATTTGCAAACCTTACCAATATTCCCATATCAACAACTCTTATGGGAAAAGGAATCATACCTGAAAATCATGAATTATCAATGGGTATGATTGGAATGCATGGAATTCAAACAACCAACACTGCATTAACAGAATGTGACTGTTTAATAGCTGTAGGATGTAGATTTTCTGATCGTAGCGTAAGCAATGCAAGTAAATTTGCTCCAAATGCAACAATAATCCAGATAGATGTGGATCCTGCAGAAATAGGAAAAACCATACACATTGATATTCCAATAGTCGGTGACGCCAAATTAGTATTAGAGGAATTTATAAATCAGATAGACAATCCAAACCAAGACAACTGGACTAAAACTTTGACACAAAAAAAGATAAACAATGAAGAAAATATTTCCTATAACCAAATACCTCTAAAGCCACAACAAACAATAAAGGAAATAATGGAAGCTGTAACACCAGAAACAATAGTAACAACCGATGTAGGACAAAACCAAATGTGGATGGCACATTACTATAAGACACATAATCCAAGAACATTCCTATCAAGTGGAGGACTTGGAACAATGGGATTCGGATTACCTGCTGCTATGGGTGCACAATTTGCAAAACCTGACGAAAATGTCCTTGCAATATGTGGAGATGGCGGATTCCAAATGGTATCTCAAGAACTAGCAACAATTAAAGAAAATGATCTGCCAGTAGTAGTATGTATACTAAATAACAGATACCTCGGAATGGTAGCACAACTACAAAAATTATTCAATGACCATGTATACCAGACTAAACTAACACCTACACCAGACTTTGTAAAATTAGCCGATGCATATGGACTTAAAGGTCAAAGAGTTGAAAAACCTGGAGAACTAAAGGAATCCATCCAGGAAGCATTCAAGGCAAGAGAAGCAACAGTTATAGATGTAGTAATAGATGAAAAAGAATTACTACCAATAGTACCACCAGGTTCAACTCTTGATAAGATGCAAATGACATTTGATAATATGGAGGAATAATGATGAGTAAACAGCAGCATACC
>SUTR01000043.1 GCA_015062825.1 Methanosphaera stadtmanae | reverse complement strand
TTAGATGCCATAAAAATTGAAGAAATCATACTATTTATTTCCTGGAAAACAATCTATACGAAGATTATTAAAAAAAAACTGTTAAATAATCTATGCTCATTTATTAATAATAAATTTGTTTTAATTGATGCAAAATATAATCTGGAATATTATATGGATTTTATGCAAATTGCACACATTAATTTTTATATTCATTATGAACAAATTGTGCAAATTGCACACATTAATTATTATATTCATTTTGAATAAATTATCCATATTGCACACATTTAAGATTAAAAACAAATATAAAAATGTGGTAATATGAACGAATTAGCTTGGGGAACCAATAACGATTTAAACGACAGTAAATATTTCTAGAACCCTAAATATTATTTATATGCTTGATTGTATTAGGTATTAAAGTAGGGTAGATATTAAAAAGTCTCCTTTTTAAGAAATTCTTTAATGTTTAAATGTATGATACCATCTTCTGAAAAATCAAATGTATCATTTGAAATAATATATTTTTGGAAATTATCTTTGATTTTCTTCAAGGGTTTAAATTCTCTCTCACGTGTTTTGTCATCTTGAAGGCTTGTTGATACTTGTACGTATATTTTTTTCTTAAATTTTCGTGCAATAAAATCCACTTCTAAATTATTTAATTCACCTACAGTTACGGCATAGCCACGTCTTCTTAATTCATTATATACAATTGTTTCCAGTATTTGACCATAGTTACGTTTATTTTCATTAAGTAATGTGTAAAAGCCTAAGTCTACAACATAATATTTTTCTAAAAATTTCAGTTTTTTCTTTCCGATAATATCCTCTCGTTTACATTTTGATATAATCATAGATTTTTGTATATTATCATTATAATTTATTAAAGTTTTTACAGATATATCACTAGATTCACGTTTAATGTACTTATTGTCTTCCTTAAGATATTTTGAAATTGAATTAGCAGAATACATTTGTCCTGTATTACTTATAAGGAAATCTAATAATCTTTCCAATAAATCAAAATCTCTTATATTGCTTCTTTCAAGTATATCATGTAGTACTATTGAATCATAAGTGGATTTTAAATAATTTTGTTTGGATTCATTTTCATTATACTGTAATAATCCCGGAAATCCACCATATTCCAGATATTCCTCAAATAATTTGCTTTCTAATTCTAATGTAACCTTTTTTTCCAATATTTTTTCATTGTATTCCATAATTTCATTGAATGAAAATGGGAATAATTCTAGTGTCACATATCTTCCACTTAAATTTGTTGCTAATTCTCCAGATAACATTTTAGAATTTGAACCTGTAATATAAATATCACAGTTATAGTCAACAAGATAGGAGGCTATACTTTCTTCCCATCCGGATACTCGTTGAATTTCATCAAAAAGTAAGTATACTTTTTTATTGTTTTGTGGTATTGATGATTTGAGTATTTCATCCAATTGAGTATCTATTCTAATTTTACGGTATTGTCCTGATTCAAATGATATAAAAATAATATTATCGTCATGTATCTGCCTATCTTTTAACTCTTCCATTATTGATTTTAAAAAATAGGTCTTTCCTGAACGACGAACACCAGTTATAAGTTTTATTTCATTTGTATCCATAAGCCTTTTAATTTTATCCAGGTAATATTGACGTTTTAGCATGAATTTTCACTTCCAGATAATGTAATTATAATAATCTTATATAGTAAAAGAAATAAAATTTAATTTTTTATCATTTTTATGTATTATAAGATATAAATCCTATATAATAGTTGTGTAGTATAATATATATAATTAATTATTTTAGATAATTTATGTAATATACTACATAAAATAACATATCATAGAAAAATAACATAAATTTCATCCCAAAAAATTGTTATCCAAAATTATGAAAGATATGAATTTGGATCTTATAAAGGATGTTTTTGATTCAGAAGAATTTGAACATGGTGACTTTTCCATTAAATATATAACTTTTATTTAATGTGGTGTTGTTTATTATCATAATCAATCACACAATTTTTTTATCTAGCTATGATAACTATGAAATAGGATTAAAAAAATATCACATACAAACATTAATCCTAACTAAATCCAATTTCAACATAGAAAAACTAAACCATGCATTAACCTGTCTATTAGAAGGCAGTGTTCAGAATCTTACTGATAAAATATTACTTTATTACTTTTTATATTAATTAATATTACTTATTTTTTTATTTACAGTTGAAATTATCCTTTGTTAATTTTTTGCAGAGTTTAAAACTGTTTTTTTATTTATTGTACTAAATTAATAGTTATTATTATTATATTATTATTAATCTTTCAAAGTATTATTTATTTTAAGAAGAGAGGTTATTTTATACTATTGCTATTGTAGAATGTATGGTTATTGGCTTATTGGGATTTATGAAGTTTATGATAATAATTAATCAATTATAAATGACTTCAAGTGAAAACGAGCTTTATAAAACCTTTATAAAGGTGTAGGTTGTTATATATTATTATGAACCGTAAAAACGAACCTACAGATTATACTCTGTTTGATTATGGATTTATAACTTTCGATGATGATGGTAAAAAAGTATATAACTTGTATGAAGGAAATAGTTTAAGAATAGTTTACAATACTGATTTTCAAAAAGAGAACTTTGATGAAATTCGTTTAATTAAAAAAGATTTAGTTTGTCCTCATTGTCATGCTAGAATGGTTAAAAATGGTAGTTATAAGTTTAAGTATAATAAAATGATTTTTATACGTATTAGTGGATATAAATGTTGTAATACAAACCATACTCATTATGTGTATGCATCTAAATTGAAGGATGTTGATAAATTCTGTTCATTTGATCGTGAAATAAGAAAATTAGGTGTTAAATTATCATTAATTGACTTTTTATCTTATGATAAATTATCTGAATTATTAGAAGCATTAACAGGAGTAAATGTTAATCGTGAAACAATGTTTTACTTTACAGATGATTCCATAGATGAAATCCTAGAAGAAATACAAAAAGAACAAGAATTAGAAATCATCAAGTTAAATATTAAGCCTTCAGGTCATTACGGATATGAGGAACAATACATATTCATTAAAAAGACAATAATTTAGAAGAGCATATTAAGGAGAAATATACGAATATAAATGATTTATCATACCATTAACTGAATTGTTAAATAATCTGGATAGATTACTCGAAAATGATAAGATAAACAAACTGGATGATAATGGCAGAAATATTTTAATATATTATTTTTCATTATCAAAACCACTATATGTTAAAAATTAGATATATAATCATATCACGGTGTTTTTATGAAAGTTAATGATAAATTTATGGATGATGCAGATAATTGTTTAAATAACATTATAGACCGTTTAACCCATGATAGTTTTTTCGTTGAAGGTGATATTACAACAGAATACACAGCCTTTGAAGAAGATGTGAAAGATTTCTGTGACAAATACATAGACACATATATAAAGAATAATAAATATGAAGAAGCTTTCAATTCTTTAGTACGATTGACTGATGCTATTGTAGACGTTGAAGACAATATGGATATGGATGATTATTATAGACCAGTAGAACTTATTACATATTACTTTGCTAAATTATTAACCCTTTCAAGAGGTGCTATAAAAAACAGAATCCATAATTGGATGTATAATTATGTAGAAGAATATAAGGATATTTCACTTATTGCTGATGAATATTTCAGAGTATTTCTTGAAGGCAAAATGATTTATCATGCAGATGAGTATTATACTAATTATAATGATTATAATCATGTGTTAAGTTATTATGTAGATTAATCACGTGAAGATATTTCATGTTTAATTGGTCATATTTATTTCCCATACAGTTTTAGATAAAATCCAAATCATACTGTGATTAGAAGGTGGAATTATGGAAGAATGGAAATACTTATTTGATAGTCATATATTAGATAGAGGATATGATTATTACATATCTGGGCGTATTGAAAGTATTTATAGAAAAGATGACACTGTTTATGCTGTAGTTGAAGGAAATTATGATTATAATGTTGAAATAGAATTAGATGAGGATGATGATGTCTATGATGTAAGCTGTGACTGTCCATATGGCTATGGATGTAAACATGCAGCATGTGTATGTTATCATTTAGAAGAGGAATATGTTAAAAAAATTCAAACAAACTCCAATGACTACAAATTATTTGATGAAACATTGAAAGATGAAGATTTTGAAGAATACCTGGAAAATGAATTATCAAATTATAATATTGAAGAACTAAAATCATTTATCATAGACATTAGCCTTGAAGATAATAACATTTACCGTAAATTAATTAATAAAAAGGATAAACTTAATACTGCTGATTTAAGAATATGTAAATTGAGATTAAATACCCTACTTAATGAAGCAATAAATATAGATGATAATTACGATTTCATAAGAAATTTAAATTCATTTATAGAAGAAGACCTTGAAAAGGTTGAAGATAATCAATTGAAATTAGAGTTAATAGAATCAATATGCATAAAATTAGCAAGTATTGAATATGTGCAGGATGAAGACTATTTCAATAACACCCTATATATTTTAGAAAAAAAGATAGATCAATTACTGGAAAAAGAGGACAGTTTATCTCATGAAATAGAACGGATTTTCAAGTATATTGCAATAAATTACCCCAACACGGCATTTATTGATAAATTTGAAATATTATTTGATAAATATATCATTACAACGGATAAAGAACTTGAACTTCATTTAATGGAACAGGAATTAGATAGATGTAATCGCTATAATAAGTTCAATACCTTAAAAGAAATAATTAACCAATTGGATGAGAATGACTATTCTTATAATACAATTATTGAATTTATAGAAAAACATAAGAATATAAAGGATTATTGGAAAATTTTAGCTACTTATTATGCAAATGACAATAGATTTGATGATGCAGTAAAATTATTAGAAAGCAAATGTAGAGATTATAGATATGATACTGATTCTATAACCGCACTGGAATTACTTAAACAAATATATCTTAATGTAGGTGATACAAAATATATCAATTGTATTGAAAGGTTAATCTTTAATTATGACCATTACTCTGATGAAAATATGAATCTACTGAAAAATTATTATAAAGACTGGCCGGATAAAAAAAGCCAAATAATGGAGTATTATGAGAAAAATAATGATAATCATTTGCTTGATTTATTATTATTTGAAGAGGATTATGAATCATTTAAAAAATTAATATTTAACAACACAAACATCCACCAGCTACATCGCTATGAACATATTTTAAAGAAAATATATCCAAGTGAACTATTAGATGCATATGAAAAATTAGTATTGAATATCTTAAAAGAGGCTAAGTTAAAAAATTACCTAGAGGCATGCAATATATTTAAGGATATGATAAAACTACCAAATGGCAAAGATAAAACTGAAAAGCTGATTAAACATTTGATAGAATGTTATCCACGACGTGGCAGGATGATTGTGGAATTCAAAAAAATACAGGAATTAATGTGAATAGATAAAGTCCAATAATTTATTGATTAAAAAAATCCATTATTATATTAATAAAAAATGTAATGAAATCATTCATAAACAATAAAAAAAAGAAATCTAAAAACAGAAATGAAGTTGATTATAATGAATAGCTGGAAATACTTATTTACAAAGAACATGCTTGAAAAGGCTGATAAGTTTAAGGGAAAAATTGATGAAATTGAACATACAGCCACATCTATAAAGGCCGTGGTAAAAAGCACTCGTGAATTTAATGTGGAGCTTCTACTGGAGGAGGACATATTTCTTGATGTTTCATGCTCATGTTCTGCTAAATCACACTGTGTACATGAGGCCATATTTCTAAAGTTCATCGATGAATACCCAGAAATACTCGAAGATCATAAAAGTCACTACAATAAGAATAAATCCTTATTAAATGAGGATACTGAGAATATATTAAAAAATATCAGCAATACAAAACTGAATTCTTTTTTAAAAAAGGAGTTTAGACAAAATCCCAAGTTCAAGTATGACTTTATAAAACATTTCAGTAACACTTCATTAATTGACAAGAAGGCATATGAAAAGAAACTTAAACGAATATTCAACAATGCAAAAGCCCCGGGATTTAGTTATGATGGATACTATGATATGAGATCACTTGCAAAGCCATTGAAACAATTCATGAGAGAAGACATTAAAAGACTTGTAAATCTTAAAGAATATGAATTTGCATGTAAACTGCTAAATGATATAATGGATGAGCTTGATGATGAAATATATCTCGAGGATAGATCATTTGATAATGCTATCTACTACTACCAGGACTATGCAGATATATTGCTTAAAGAAAAGTTATCCCAAAAAAGTAGAAGTAAAATGATAGGACACTTGCGAAGATTTAATTTCTTTGGATTCTAACTAGACAAAGCTATTTACATAAGAAAATAATAACTTTTAACAAATTTTGAATATTATATAAATAGGAGGATATAATTATGAATTATATTGTAAGAGAAGATGGAATTGGCCGAGTTATTGACTTAGATGAAAGGGATAATCCTGATATTAATGTTTTTTTAGAAGAGGAATATCCTAACATATATGAAGCTTATGTTAATGATGAATACAATATGGAACATCACTTTAGTAACTTTTTTCATGAACTAGTTTATGACAATAAGGTTGTGGGATTCTATACTTATTATAATGCTAGGGAATTTCAAGATCAGACATATATTGAAGAATTTTATGTGATTCCAGAATATCGTGGAAATAAGATTTTAATCAATACACTTGTTGATTTAACTGTTTCTAACAAGAATTTTACATTACATAAACCTATAAGATGCGTGATGGATATTCTAATAGAAAATGGATTTGCATGGTATTTTTCAAAAAATTTGGTCAGATCCATTTTTAAGTTTTCATCAAGCTACAATGATGTGATTATCAATAAAAAGCTAAAAAATATCTATAATAACACAGATAATGATATTTTAACTATGAACATCTTTACCAACCTCTATGATATGAATACTAGCTCCATCATCTTTAATGACCCAATGGGACTGTTAATAGATGAAGATGTCATATGCATGTCTAATCCAAGACAATATGATATATCCAAGTACAAACTATCAAATAAGCTTAGAAAAATTGATAAGAAATATCTGAAAAACACTCTAAGAACAATACAACATAATATTTTAGATAATGAAGAAAAAGAAGCTGAAGTTCTTGAAAAATTGTTTGAAAACATTAATGTGGATAAAATTATAGATGACAATCAAATAAACACATTCCACAGCAAATATGACATTCCAGTAGATACTCTTCTAAGTATAAGAGATGATGTTCAAAGAGCCTATGATGCTAAGGATATTAATTATGAACATATAACTACCAGATTTGAATATCTGGTAAAAAACTATGATTCTGTTGATAAAGATGAACCTGAATTAAAATACAGTACTGATTGTGCGTATTGTGATAGTTTTATTTTAAAAAATGGTATATGTCAAGTATGTGGATATAACAATTTTGACAAGAATATAGAAAATATCCAAAAACAGATAAAAGCTCAGATTGATTCATCCACGGGATTATATCACTCATTAATGGAAAAGATAGAAGAGAATAAACTTGATTCTGATAAAGTATTTGATTCACAACTTGAAATAGCAGAAGTAAGTTTCCTGCACTATATTGATCATAATGCAAATTATATATTTTTAGTAAATATTGAGGATGAATATCAAATCAGTGAAGAAGTAGTTATAAAAAGTTTACAAGACAAAAAACTAATAGAAACAATAGAAAATAATGATGTGGATGATGAAAAAAGTTACTTGTATCAACAAAAAATAGATAACTACAATCCAACATTAATTGAGTATAAACTGTATATGCATAGAGATTACAAGTATAAAATAAATAAGAAAGGTCGAAGATACTATAAACAAAATAAATGTGCAACTACCTATATTAAATATCTCCATAATCTACCATACTATGAATTTAAACAATACTACCAGACAAATAAAGAAAATATGGACATATATGAATTATTGAATAACTTCGTAGATAAAAAGGAATATGATGCCGTGGAAAATGAAAGTATGGCTGAATACATGAATACCTGCATATCAAAGGCACTTGTAACAAAGGAAGATAATGAATATGCAGCAAATATAATCAAATCACTAATATGTGATTTAAACAAATTCTTCATACAAGACTACAATGATTTAAGAAAAAAACCTATATCAGTTGAAAATGAAATATTAATAGAAGATAACATAGAATTCCTACGAGAACAAGACATTGAAGATGTATTTGAGAGAGCCTATGATAAAATATTATTAACCTCATTAAAAGAGAATAAAAATGACAGATTGGATGATATAAAAGAAATTATAGACTCAGATAATATAAACTATATAAATAAGGAATTAGAATTTAAATATGATATTTAAAATACATAATTTCATATTATAATATTTTATAGACATCTTTTATCTTCAAAAATCTTATTTTCCTTTTTTTTACATGTTTTGTTTATATATTCTAAAAACCTTAATTTCTCTTCAGTTACAATTTCTTGTTTTAGGCTGATTAATAATATCTTTAATTTTGTCAATCCATCAAGATTTATTATTTCTATCCTAATATAGTCTGATTTCTACAGGCAAAAAATTTACTTGTCTTTTGTCAATATACACATTAGTTTTTTCTTTTATAAGTATAATTCTTCAATGTTTAATCTTGCAAAAAATAGGGAGTATAAACAAGATACCTAAACCATTAAAAAAAAATAATTTAATTAAATTAAATATTATTTAAAGAAATAAACCAAATTCCATGAGTTTTCATAACTACAATAATTGATTATTTTTAATTTCTCAATTCATATAACTTTTTTTGGGTGTCTAAATATTTTGTCCTATAGAAAGTCGATTAGTGGTTAAATTACAACTAATTTTCCAGACCTCTAAAATTTTTAAGTCTGAGCTTATTCGTTATATTTAATCTTTAACAAACTCTAAAGTAAATGATTTTAGGATTAAATTCTTAACAAATTGATCTTTAGGAATTATCAACATAGTCATTTTTCAATATTTTTTTTAAATAAAAAGTTTTATATATGTGCATATATAAATCTAATAGTTATGTTATCCAAAGAAAATTTAAAAACACCAGTCAGTAAAAGTGTCAGTACAAAACTAGCTGAACAGGAATATAATAAAATAAACGATTTAGTTATGAATGGATTATTCTTAAATAGTGCTGATTTTGTAAGAAAAGCTATTCGAGAAAAATTAAAAACATATGACAATGAAATTACTCTAAGACAAATACCACATGTACAAATGAAAGAAGAAATAATTGATTATGTTAAAAAAAATCCTGGAGTAGATGCTGTTGACATTGCAGATGATTTATTATTGGATGCTTTTGAAGTAAATGAAATTTTAGTGGAATTGATTAAAAAAGGAACATTTGGTGAGGTTTAATATTATGACCACTTATCAAGATATCGGGGACAAAATAAAAGGTTATAAAATTCTTTGTGAAGCAAGACAAATAAATAATCCACGAGTAATCTCTAAAACGGGTAGACATAAAGCTCAAAGAACCGTTTTAAAAGATAATGCTGAAGCAACTATTTTAATGAAAGTCAAATATTTAGGAAATTAACTTCGAGACTTGGCATAAATTAATTCACAACGAAAAAAAAGTATTACTCCTAATAAAAGAAAATAATTTTTTCCCTAAACTAGAACAATACATATTATCTTTTTTGTATAAAAAAGATTATATATAATTTTGAATACAAACACCAGATTCTCCGGCAGTGTTCAGAATCTTACTGATAAAATATTACTTTATTACTTTTTATATTAATTAATATTACTTGTTTTTTTATTTACAGTTGAAATTATCCTTCGTTGATTTTTTACAGAGTTAAAAACTGTTTTTTATTTTCTTGTACTAAATTAATAGTTGCTTTTATTATATTATTATTAATCTTTCAAAGTATTATTTATTTTAAGAAGAAGAATTATTTTATACTATTGCTATTGTAGAATGTATGGTTATTGGCTTATTGGGATTTATGAAGTTTATGATAATAATTAATCAATTATAAATGACTTCAAGTGAAAACGAGCTTTATAAAACCTTTATAAAGGTGTAGGTTGTTATATATTATTATGAACCGTAAAAACGAACCTACAGATTATACTCTGTTTGATTATGGATTTATAACTTTCGATGATGATGGTAAAAAAGTATATAACTTGTATGAAGGAAATAGTTTAAGAATAGTTTACAATACTGATTTTCAAAAAGAGAACTTTGATGAAATTCGTTTAATTAAAAAAGATTTAGTTTGTCCTCATTGTCATGCTAGAATGGTTAAAAATGGTAGTTATAAGTTTAAGTATAATAAAATGATTTTTATACGTATTAGTGGATATAAATGTTGTAATACAAACCATACTCATTATGTGTATGCATCTAAATTGAAGGATGTTGATAAATTCTGTTCATTTGATCGTGAAATAAGAAAATTAGGTGTTAAATTATCATTAATTGACTTTTTATCTTATGATAAATTATCTGAATTATTAGAAGCATTAACAGGAGTAAATGTTAATCGTGAAACAATGTTTTACTTTACAGATGATTCCATAGATGAAATCCTAGAAGAAATACAAAAAGAACAAGAATTAGAAATCACCAAGTTAAATATTAAGCCTTCAGGTCATTACGGATATGATGAACAATACATATTCATCAACGGAGAATTATTTATGAGAATGACAATTATTGACAATAAAAACAACCTCATAATCAATAATGAACTAATACATAAAGATGATTTTAACCAAAACACTATCCAGGATTTCATGGAAAGATCACTGAAAAATTTAGAAGTAAAATCAATAACAACTGACGGAAACAATTCCTATCCCAATATAATAGATGCATTGGGAGCTATACACCACAGATGTGTATTTCACATAATGAAAAACTTGATGGATGACATTAAAAAAGACATACACAGACTTGAAAAACGAATCAACACAATCAATTCTACAAAAGACAAAAATAAAGCAAAACTCAAAGAATTAGATAAACTCGATAAAGGAAAAAAAGGAAAACCATCCAAAGAAGATAAAGAATGGAAAAAACATATCAAAGAGAAAAAAAAGATACGAAGCGAAAATTCAAAACTCACTACCGAAAGATCAAATAAACGAAAAGAATTAAAACAGTTTAAAACTTTCAAAAGAAGAGTATCACTTATTTTCAAATCCAAAAAAGAAAAAACAGCAATCAACAGATACAACAAATTATTAAACGATAAACGAAACCCAAGAAAATAAAGAAATTCCTAGAAAAAATCGAAGAAATCCTCCCAAATCTCATAAACCATATAGAAAATGACGACATTCCAAGCACAAACAACAAAGTCGAAGGATTCTACAAAATAACACTACCTAAAAGTAAAAAAAGAATCTACAGAACAATAAAAGGCATCAAACGCAGAATACTGCTAAGTCAACTGCGATGGACACACAGGCAAGTTCTAAGCCACACAGGACCACTAATTAAAATAAACCTTCTAACATTCTAAAAAAAAAAGAACAACAACACATCCTATAAAAAAAATATAACTTCAGAATAACCTATTAATAAAATAATAATCAATTTTAATAAATAACTTAATTTAATTCATAATCCACCAATAATCACACTACTTTTATGATGAAAATTAAAAACACAACCAGAAAACTAAAAACTTCACTGGAATTACGTCAAGATATCAGTAAGATTCTGAACACTGCCATTAGAATATTTTAAACAAAACAAAAAAAATAAAACAAAAGTAAATTCATAAAATTAACTAACTCCTTTTGTAAAAATATTACTCAAAGAAAAAGAATAAAATATGTAAGAAGCCACATAGAAGACTTTTTCAAATTCCTAAAAGAATGATTAAACCTAAACATTTTCACAAATATACAACAAATTCAGTTAAAAAAACAACAATACTAACTGTATTACTAGCATCCATCATCATATATCAAAGTTACAAAACGAAAACAGACCTACAAAAGCTTTCCGAAGGACAAATAATCCAGATTCCTAAAGTTCATTTTCTAGAACTCTAAATAGTTATGAGCAGGAAATCACATATTCATAGTCAAGTACATAAAGAATATGAACTCAAACAGAAGAGGATAACAAAGAATAATATTCAATGCGACTGAATTTTACTCAAAAAACTGTCACAGTAAATCAATATGTAGTAATTACTGCTCACTTGACTGGTAAATTAAGTAGTAGTAAAGGAATACTAATTAACAAACAATTAGTAGGGTACTTAGTTAAAGATATAAATTAATAAAAAATTTTAGACTGGGACTATTTATAATAATTTTTTAGTTTCGTTAATGTATTCTTGTGCTTCTTTGATTTTTTTATTTGCTATTTTATCAGTTATTTCATCAATAGCCTCATAATCACATTGATTTCTTAATGATTGAGTTTTTATAAAATACTTGTATATTTCATCATCAAATTTTCCTGTTTTTACATAGTTTCTTCCAAATTCTTTAATTATTCCATGGTGTTTATTGGTGGTTATACCTATTTTTATTAGTAATGCTTTAGATACTAGTAACATAGCATAATAAGATAAAGTCAGAGAATTGGAGTAATCACCTGCATTATATAATAATTTACTAGATTTTAATTTTCGTTCAGCTTTTTTAAAGTATTCTTCTATTTCATCCAATAGTAACACCTTCATTTAATACATTTGTTAAAAATGAAAAATTTTTTGTTTTTTCAAATTGAGCATTACTTATTATGCATGTTGAAATATATTCATTTTCTTCAAAGATTATATTAATTACTTCATCAGCTATCATATCTTCTATCGCTTCATAATTATCTGATATTATTAAAATATCTATATCTGAATCTTCTTTGTCATCTCCACGTGCAACTGATCCATAAACAATTATTTTTTGGATATAATCAGATTTTATGGATTTAGCAAAATTTTTAGCAATTTCTAGTCGATTATGCATATTTACACGCCCTTACTAAATAGTATCTTTAATGATGCACATTCAATTATTTTAAGGATTGAATTTTGTTATAATTAATATATGATTTTTTGAATTAATAATTTTTATTATTAGTAAGAATAATCACTTTCTAATATTATAGTTTTTTACCATAAGTTTATGTCAAAAAATTCAAATAACCAATTTTTATAATAACTAATATTGTCTACAATTTCATAAAATAAAGAAATAAATAAACCTATTAATTCATCTAAGGTTTCATAATCAGAAATATAAAGTTCTCTTTTAATATCTTTCCATACATCTTCAATAGGATTTAAAAATGGACAATATAGTGGTAAAAACACTAAATTGATTGATAAAATATCACACATTTCTTCCACAAATTTTGCACTATGTATTCGTGCATTATCTAGAACTAAATTCAATTTTCTTTCATTTTGCAGCAGATGTATAAGTTTTTTATTATTTAATTCTTCTTTAAGATATTTTCTTTGTTTATTAGCATTGTTAAATACTAAGAAAAAATATTTTTGAAGTTTACTTAAAATTTTTATTAAATTATTTGTAGTTTACTTAATATTTTTATTATTATTTTTTCAGTGAACTTAATTATTTATATATTCGATTATAAATACATATGTAGGAGGAGTTAATATTATAGATAATAATTTATTAGAATTTATTAGAATACAACAAAGGGATATTAATAACAAAATTTCTAAAAAGCAATTTAAAAAATTACATCATAGAAATAAGTATTATAAAATAATTGAACGTATCCATTCATTTCTAGAACAAGAAAAATACAATAAACGTTTTATAACCATGCCAGGACTACGTGGAGTAGGAAAGTCAACCATTCTATATCAAATTTATGATTACTTAATTAATACTCAGAATATAGATAATAATAATATATTATTCCTTGATGTTGATGAATTAACTTCTAATTATAATGCCCAAATTCAAGATGTTTTTCAAAAATATATTGAATATTACCATAATTCTATACCTACAGCATTAGAAGAAAAAATATTTTTACTAATAGATGAAGCACATTATGATAAAAATTGGGCAAGATTTGCAAAAACACTTTTTGATAAAAGTTCCAATATTTTCATGTTATTTACAGGATCTTCAGCTTTGGAACTAGAAAGTAATACTGATGCAGTAAGGAGAATGAAAATAGAACGTATATATCCTATGAATTTCAGAGAATATCTTTTATTAAATTATAATCTTAACATAGAAAAATTCAATATAGAAAAATTATTATTTTATTGTGATGAAGAAAATGTAAAAAATGCCATTGTGATAGAAAAAGAATTTAATAATAAATTATTAAAATTAAATAATGATCCTAATTTAGAACTAAAACAATACATTAAAACCCATTCATTTCCCTTTGCATTAACTCAAGACATAACTGATACATATGATGATATTAATGAAGTAATAAGAAGAATAATTAAAGAAGATCTGGAATTGTTTAAAAAACATGCTAATGTTAGTTCACAAACAATATCTCAGATAGTCACATACCTAGCAACTAAAAAATCAGGTAAAACAAAAAATTCCACTATTGCACAATCAGTGGAAATATCATCCAATACTGTAAAAGATATATTACAAACATTAGAATTAACACAATTAATATTCAGTTTAAATGCATATGGTCCTGGAGGAAAAATATTAAAAAGTTCAAAAGAACATTTTTTCATTACTCCAAACATTAAAGCAGCAATTAATAACTCTGTAAAACGTTATGATTTAGAAAATGATAAATGTTATTCATTACTTGTAGAAAATATGGTGGCATCAAATATATATTATTTGATTAACAAAACATCTGATTCAATGGGTTTGTTTTATGATTCTGAAAAAAAAGGAGTGGATTTATTAATCAAATATTCAAATAAAGTAATTCCTGTTGAAATTGGAATAGAAAATAAAACAAAAAGTCAATTAACAAGATCATTAAATAAATACGATTCACAATATGGAATTTTAATCTCAAATAGAACAAGCAATATTGAATTTAAAAATAATATATTGTATATTCCTCTATTAACATTTGCATTATTTTTCTAATGATTAGAAAAAAATAACGAGTTAAGAAGTAAATTAAACACAAAATATTTATTATTAATGAAGTTTATTTTTTACTATACAATTAGAATAGGAGGAGATTTATTTGCAAGAAAAATAATGAATTAGATTCAGCATGTGGAATTTCAGATGAAGAACTTACGGAATGAACCTTATGATGAACTAAGTTATGATGAATTAGATGAAATATTTGATGAAAAAAGTCCCGATATAAATTTAACCAAATTAAAAAAAGAAATATTTATCAAAAGAAACTTATGACATATATATATGAAAAAAGAATAATTTTTCAGGAAACTATACGTGGATGGTCAATAGTTATAATGCCAGATAATATTTTAATAGATAATTATGAACATGGTTTTCCACATATTCATCCAGATAGAGCTATAATAAAGAATAAAACACTATATGAAACATTATTTATTGTAAACGCTCATATTGAAAAATATAAAAAAGTTGAATTGGATTTATTGAGGGAGGAGTTATTGAAATGATGATAACATTAATCAAAAGACAGAACGGTACTGATGTAATTAAAGATTTAATCCAAAAATATGGTTCTAAAAAAGAATTAGAACGTTTATTTAATCAAACAAATAATATGGAAATGTTAATTGATTTAGAAAATTGGAATTATTTCTTAGAAAATCCTAACGAAACTATTGAAAAAGGAGAAGCTTTAGTTACTAATAACATTAACTTAACTCAATTAGATTTTGAAGTCCTGTCTGCAATTAAATACAATAATATAAGTTCCATAAGAGATTTAGCTGATAAAATGCATAAAGATGTTAAAACTATTCAGCCTAAAGTTCATAAATTATCTGAAAATGGTTTTATTCAATTAATTGATGGAAATAAAAATAGTAAGATTCCAATTTTGAATTATGATGAAATAAGATTAGAAATATGATTTTTTCATCATTATAATTTTTATGATATATCAGATAAAATGCATTATTTATACAATGGGAGCGTTAGTAAAATATTAGGATTGATTGGAGTTAGTACTTTGAAGGATTTATGAATTCATTGAATATTCATGGGATTTCTTGTCTTACAAGGGTTTTATGACAATAGGAATACATGGACTATTTTGATTTGATTAAGGATTATACATAATGGGAAGTATTACATCATTTTTTTAATAATTATTTTTATCATTAAGTATTATTGCTTTTTTTTGTTCAGCAGGTCATGAAATGTATCCAAACACATATCCCCTTTTTTCTCAAAAATTTTGGAGAGAGCTGAGATATTGGTGATTGTAATAGTAACATATCGTATTCTTTTAGTATCATCTTTTTTCCAGCTTCTCTTATTGAATTATTATTGCTGTTTGTTGCTGTATTCAAGTAGTCTTCCTACATGACGAGTTTCGAAGAACATGTCTTTTTTAGCCAGGATAATAATAACTGTAAGCACTGTTATTACTATTGTTTCCAGGCATTTTGTCTCTGGAGTTAACGCTATTTTCTCCTGCATGAAATTGACGAAGAAATGGAATATCATGCATGCTAGTATTGAACGGTCACTTTCAAGATAAACCCATGTAATGACAAATCCCATGGGGATTCCACTGACAAAGAAGTTTATCACATATAAGGGATTTACCATAAGTCCTGCCTGATATGTTCCTTGAATAAAGATTAAAGGAAGATGCCATAAAGACCATAGCACTCCGAAAATCATGGATTCCCAAAACCAGTTCATATAATTACCAATTGAATCCTCACAGTATCCTTTCCATCCTACTTCCTCAATTATTGAAGCAATTGTAATGGTAATAAATGCTCCTGCTATTCCAACACCAGTAAAGGAAAAGCTTTCAGTAAAGGAAAACTGGCCTAGTGACTGTCCAAAAGGTAGTGACAACATTATTGAACAGACTATTACAATTGCAAATACAATCACGGCCCAAAGTACATTCAGCCATTTTACTTTGTAAAAGCCGAAGATTTTATTCTTAAAGTCTTGTTTAAGTGCATCTGAGCCTGATGCCATGATGAAAACTGTTGACACAATTGCTGGAGCCATAAGGCCTACCAGCATGAGTAATGGGCTGATAGTTTCTGGTAAAAAGATTGCCGGAATCCAGAATATCCATGTAAAAATATATGCCAGTGCAAAAAAGAGTACTGGTTTATATTTGTAGTTTTCTGTATTGTTCATTTGACTGCCTCCATATCTGTTTTATCAATCAGATTGTAAATGAAATTCATCGTTTGGTTTTCTGCTCCTAGTAGTTTTTCAGTCATGTCTATAAAGACTGAAATATCTCTTTCTGTGAATGTTCCTTCATTAAAGGTACCGTCACTTATGATAAGGAGCATCTTAACTCGTTCAGGTATATTGTCGCATTTAAAGATGCCTTCGTTTACTCCTTCTTTTATAACTTCTGATAAAAGTGGTGTAAGTGTATCGATCAGTTTTTTTCTGACCTTATGGTGCATTAACACGTTCTCCTCTTGGAAAAGAGTGTTTTTTATGGGCTGTTCTTCTTCGGTAGGTTTCATCGATGTAAGTATTCCGACTATTTTTTGTGGTACTGAAATATCTGTTCTGATAATCTGTTCTGCCATTTTGACCTCATTTTTAATCATCATGTCTATGACTTCTTCGAGCATCTGTTCTTTGCTTTGGAAATAGTAGTAGTATGTGCCTTTGGCTATTTGTGCTTTTTCTATGATTTCGTCAACACTGGTGTTGTCGTATCCCTTTGTTAGAAACAGGTCATAGGCTATCTTTAAGAGCATTTTTTTCCTTTTTTCACCTTTTTTCATAATTGCCTCCAAAATAATAGTATTAATCTAGTTTTATATTCTAATTAACCTTATATTCTCATCAATCATTTTTCGACTATTAGTCGGTTTTTCTTGTTTTTATAATATAACCATAATAGTATATAAATATTTTCACTAAAATTTAAATAATAGATGATGATTAAATATCGCAAAAAATAATAATGCTATCATAAATTGAGAATGTGATTAAAAAATTGAATAAATGCTATCGAAAAAAAAGTTTTATGAAGTTCTTCTAGAAACAAAATTGATGATTTAAAAATTTACAGTTTCTTCTTCACTATACTACCCCATAACGAAACAGAAAAAAATAAAAAAGTTATTTGGATAAATTCTCCTCCCCAACTTAGCAAAATCATCACCAACAACAACAGATCCTTATAAACCAATTCTATTTTTTTATCCAAATTATCAAAACCCACATCGCAAGATCTTGTACAACAACAGGCTCACTTAACTCAAGATACGAAGCAACCAAACATTCTATTACAATTCTAAAAGATTAATCATCATGTAGGATGATACAATATGAAAAATGTAACTAACCAGTTCAATATAGAAATTAGTACAGAACAACAGTACTTATGAATGCCAAAAACACTTAACATTATAATAGTTTCAGATTTGAAGTATTCCTGATACAGTAATCAATAAATCATTACATTATTATTTTTTCAATAATTAAATAAATATAAAAATAATAACAGATATATTAAATTTTATAATATAAATAAATTAACAGATAAAAAATATTATTATTTTATAAGGTTGTATGATATCCATGGAAATACTTGCAAATACTAAGATTTATAAAAATTATCAAACTGCTATCCCTAAAGAAATGAGAGAAAGGTTTAACGTAGACCATGATACTGTAATTGAATGGGGCGTAGATGATGAAGGACATCCTCAAATAGAATTTCGTAAAAAAATAAAAGTTGATGACATAATAGGAATTATTGAAGATGATGATCCTAGAAATAGTGTAGAACTTAAGCGAGGTTTATACGAATGAAAAAAATATTGGTAGATACATCATTCATTGTATCACTTTTTAGAAAAAATGATGAAAATCATAGAATAGCTAAAGAAAATGCTACATTAATCGAAAATAATAAGTGTTACATTACCAATTACGTGTTAAATGAAGTGATTACAGTATTAGCAATGCGTTCAAAGGACATGAAACTTACAAAAATGGTTTATTACTTTATGCAAGACAATTTTATCATAATTAATGAACAAGACACAACAAATTTCAACACTGAAGTAATGAATATATTCGAAAAATACAACAAAGATACATTCCATTTAAGCTTCATAGACTGCTCATTAATACTACTCTTCAAAGAATATAATCTTGATTCTCTCGTAAGTTTTGATAAATGGTTTGAAAAAGTAGAAGAAATAGAAACATATAATTTATAAGGGGATAATTGGATGTTAGATCCTACATTAAGTGAAGCTGACGTTAGAAAAATGGATCTGCACAATGCGACAAACTAACAAGTGAGAAGACCAACATCACAGTAACACCAGAAGAAGTGACACTCACAACAACAGCAACACCTGCAACACCGGGTCAAACTACCACACTTACAGCAACACTAAGTGACAACACAATAAACACTGGAAAAATAGTCTTTAAAATCAACGGTAAAACTGTTAAAGATGCCAACGGTAAAGTAATCTACGCTAAAATAACTAACGGTACAGTAAGTGTTGACTACACACTACCAGAAACATACAAAGCAGGAAACTACACTGTAACTGCTACATTCATTGCACCATGTTATGATAGAATTGAAGCAAGTGAAACATTAACACTCATTGCTTAAAATTAGAAAATAACTAAAACAAATAAACATAACTTATTTAAGATTTATTAACAAATCCCTATTTGATTCAATATATGTAATTATAGGGAAAATATGGAACATAAGAACAGAAAATTTCTTATTTCCATACACATTTCTTTTTTTATTAAATTATTTCTGCAACCTTTTTACATAAAGAAATAGTTACTTTTTGTTCTCTATACTCAAACTTTACGAATTACTTTTAAAAAAATGTCCCTATCATTCTAAATTTTTCCATT
>SUTR01000042.1:17425-21481 GCA_015062825.1 Methanosphaera stadtmanae | reverse complement strand
GTTGCTATTTGACTGACTTTTAGTGTCATGTTAGTAGTCTTAGATGAGGTATATGAGTTTGCTTGAATAACGGTTACTTTTACATCATCCATACTTGATGGTGTGTATGTTATTGTAGCTATTCCATTTTCCAATATTAATGATGTTTTGTTATTGTTTATTGTAGCATTTGCCCTTATATCATCATTCGGATTTCCTAATGAATCTGTTATTTTTATTGTTATATTGCTTGGCATGTATACAGTTAGATTTCCTGTTATTGTTACTATATTTCTGTTTTGATTATTATTCTGTATGGTACATGTTGAATTGGATGTGTTTACTGATTGGTCACCTACTGATTCTTCGGCAAATAATTGGTTGTTTGTTACATTTATGTTGGTGGAATCCTTTACATTCACTGTATTATCACAGGTTATATTCATATGGTTATTGTCAATTAGGATATTCTGTGATGAAGTTATGTTTATTCCATATCCATTGTCTGATTTTAGTTGTGAATTTGTAATGTTTAGGTTGGAAATGTTATCTGCAAGTATTAATGTTGAATTTGATGTGGCTGTTGAATCAATTGTTACATATGAGATTGTATTGTTGTCTCCTGTAACAAGGATTGTCTTTTGATCAATTTCAGAATCAATTTCCATTTTTGTGTTTTTTATTTGGTTGTTTGCTGATTCGAGTATTATTGTATTTTCTTTATTTCTATTGTCAATGATTAATCCATCTATTATTACATTGGCATCATTGGTTGCATTAACTGTTGAATTATATATTGTGTAATTGTCTGGATTTGCAAATGTAATATTTGTATCAGTAAATGTGAAATCTTTATTGTATATGTTACTTGCTAATTCTAAGATCATATTGTTTGTTATTGCATTACTTTTTGCTGTTGAATCTTCATTGAAGAATTTAAGGTAATTTGCATCTGTTAATTTATTGCTTCCTATGATGTACTCATTATTTTCTGCAATATATGAATCCCTTATTGATTTGAAGTATATTGTAACATTACCAATAGCATCATTTGTTAATAAGAGGTTATCAGATATGTTTAAAGCATTTACTGTAGTATTTACTATGACTGTGTACTGTTTATCAGTTGTAATATTATTGTCTGTTATGCTTAGGTTTTTATTAAAGTTGTTTCTTCCTGCTATTATTACTTGCTGTCCTATTGTATTGTTGGTCAGTGTTAGGTTGGTTGATCCATTAAGTAGAACGTATCCTCTGATATGATTGTTTTTTAGGGTTATGTTTACTGGTGTCTCTGATGAGGATGTACCTTTAACTGTGATGTTATTGTTTATTGTACAGTTTTCTATTGTGATATTTTCCTTGTGTCCTGATATTTCAATATTGTTTACAGTATGTTTTGTTATCAAATAATTGTCATAGAATAGTCTTATGTTTGCTACATTGTTGTTTTCTAGTATGCAGTTTGCACCTGGTGCAAAGTATCCTGAGGTTACTGTGTTGTTTATTATCACACTTCCGTTTGGTGATATGAAATTTCCACCTATTGCTGTGTTGTTGATTATTGTTGTGTTCATATCATATCCATGCATATATGCCTGTATATTTATGCATGCACCATCATATTTTACAGTATTGTTTATTATCCTATTGTTTGAACCACATAAACAGATAGCATAATTCATTCCATCTACTGTATCAGCCTCTAGATAATTGTTTTCAAATGTATTATTTACATTTACAATACTATAGTCAATATGGCCCTCACTGTCATATGGAAGATTATCCACATTAAATGTTGTAAGATAGAAAAGATTTCCAACCTGTCCATATCCATAGATTTCATTATAGCGTACGGTACAATTATTAGCCCATGCAAGTACTAATCCACAATCTGCCCACTGATCTTTAGTTGAGAAGGTACAGTTTTCTACTGTAACAAAGCTTGAATTGTCACGTATACTTGTCTGTCCAACGCCACGTCCTACAGGTCGACTATCAACTATTGCACTAATATTATTGAATATTATATGATTTGAATTTTTAACGAATATCTGAGTGTTGAAGAAATAAATATTGCTTACATTTGTATATGCACCATCCTTATTGATTGTGAATGCTGCTACATCATCTCCTCCAAACCAATCATTTGCACTAGTGTTAAGACATATATATGAATCATTTGTCGTGGATGTTATGTTTACTGCCTTGTTGATGTACATTGAATAATGTTCGCCTAGGAAGTTTCCCTGAAAATCTAAGGTATCACCTGGTGAAACATTATCATTCAGGTATTTGTCAGTAAAGTAAGTGTCAAATGTCTCATTAGTGATGATAATTGTCTTTGCCTTTTTAATGTTCTTTTGCTGTTTTTGAATATCTTTACTTGTAATCTCAGATGTATCTGTAGTATTGTAGTTATTTGTATGGTTGTTGTCTTGTGTAACTGTATGGGTTGTCATATCGTTGTCATAATTATTAATAGGATTACTTATGCTGTCATTTATTGTATTATCATTGCTGTCTGTTGCATTTATTGTAGATAATCCTATTAATAAAATTATTGATATACTCAAAAATACGAAAATTTTCTTATTTAACATAGTATATGCTCCATTATTAATGAAAAATTTACTATTATTTTATCATATTTATTATAATTTTAATAATATTATTTATGTAAAAACATCAATATAATTATTCAAGTAATATATAAATCTAATGTAAAAACACCTTAAATTATATACTTAAGGATGATAATTTATAGTATAAACTGTAACTTTTTATTTACCATTTATTATTACTTATGATTACTGCTATAACTTTTATGAGTTAATTATTGGATTTTACACTAGAATTGTTTCTTTTCAATTTGATTATGATTTTTTTTTCTACATATTGTCATAACAATACAATAAAATAGTATTTTAACTATTAGAATTAAATCTATAAATTAGATTAACACACTATTACTTACAATTAGGGAATGGGCATGTCAAAGGATTATAAAGCGGATAAACTTCTAAAAAAAAGTAGATATAATAATTATTTACTTACATTGAATGTGAAAACAATAGAAAAATTAATTCAAAGAGTAGATAAGCTAATTAAGGAAAATCCTGAATATTGTGATGATGGAAATATTAAACATCTGGCCAATATTTTTACAGCAATAGCATTATATGATGTACTACAGGATGATTTAACTAAAGCAGAATCATTGGATATAGTTAAATTTGAAATGTGGAAAACAGTAGAAAAAGAATCTGAAAAATTTAAGAAGATAATTAAAATACCATACAGCTTAAAGATACTTGGAATATTGCTGCCGAGAATGTTTTCAAGAGGTAGTGGTTATGGATGGGAGTATCGTTGGCATAAGGATACAAGAAGCAATGATTATCTTCAATTTGAATGTACCTCCTGCATATATCAACAGATTTTTAATAAATATGACATGGAAGAGTTAGGTCCGGTATTCTGTCATTCTGATGATATAAATTATGGCAGTCTGCCTGGCATTAGATTTACCCGAGAACATACATTATGTGTAGATGGACAGGAATGTGACTTTCTCTTTGTTAGAAAATAAGATGACTATCTATGAATTTCCAATTAAAATAATAAAAAAAGGGTTGGGATGAGAAAACAGTTTAATATTTGAATGTATATGTTTCATTTACATTAAACATATCACGGAATTCTGCTGTTGCATCATCAACATAGAACAATTCCATATTCCATCCGTTTCCATCATACAATGGCTTAAGATCCTTAAGTATGTTCCATGCTATTTCCATAACTTCTGGATTATTATCAAATTTAGCAACACCATAATATCTTAATATTTGATCATCTTTATTAGCTACAATTTCCAGTTTTGGATTTGCCTGTAATTGTTTGTATACTTCTTTAAAGTCACCTACTCCAAAGTATATCTTATCATCATGAAGTATATGAAGACCTAATGGTCTTACTTTTGGCTGGTCTTTATCTGTTGTTGCAAGATAGAATACTCCTGCTTCTTTTAAAAATTCTTCAACTTTTTCAATATCGGACATAATTTTTTTCCTCCTT
>SUTR01000042.1:5937-17325 GCA_015062825.1 Methanosphaera stadtmanae | reverse complement strand
TTGCAAGATAGAATACTCCTGCTTCTTTTAAAAATTCTTCAACTTTTTCAATATCGGACATAATTTTTTTCCTCCTTAACTTAATATATTTATTAAAATTACTATTATATCTTTTGCACATCTAAAAAATGTCCACTAACCATCCAGGGTATGTTCTTAAAGATTATATGAAATAGAAGAACCGGAATGCTTACAGCAGTCCACAATAATATTAATATTCTCTTAAATAGGCTGTGATTTAAAAAAAGAGTATTAAATTTTATTGAAATAATGGATGAAAAAAAAAGAATGAGAATATAAGAAATTAAAGAATAATTTCTTAAGTTATCTAAGTATTATGTAATGTGTAGTCAAGTCTTAATTGGTTGATGACTAATTTAACAATAGAAATCTTTGTCATTTTCATGCTTTTACAACAGTCATAGATGTCTGTGTTGTTATTTTTTCATAGTTTGATGATAGATATGTTGCTTCTATAGTATAGTTTCCTGCTTTGAGGTTTCCTATGTTATAATCTAGTGATACTTCACCATTTGTGTCTACTTTTGCATAGATTACTTTGCCATTTGAGTCTTTTATTGTTTTACCATTTATTTTAAAGATTATTTTACCTGTTGTTATATTATTGTTGTTTCTTGTAATCTTAGCATTTAGGGTTATGTTGCTTTTTTGTTGTACTTCACCTTCAATTGGTGTGATTGTAATTTCAACTCCTTTGCTGATATGTTTGACTGTTGTAGTGGTGTATTCTCTTGCATCATTGTATTTATTGCTGCCACTATATACTGCTGTTATGTTTAATTCTTTTCCTGCCCAGTTTTCTGGAATGTTCACATCAACTGATGCAATACCATCTGCTACTTTTACATAGATTACTCTGCCATTATCATCCTTAATTGTTTTACCGTTTATTTTAAAGACAACCTTTCCACCTGTTATTGGATTTCCATCTGTATCATTTAGGTATGCTCTTATGCTTGTGGTAGAGTTAGCTTCTATTTCTATTGTGTCAAATGTAACTGTTATGTTTTGTTTGTATACTTCAAGGGTCGTTGTAGAGTCTTCTGCTATGTATGTACCTGTTGGATCATTGTATGATATGATAAGTGTCTTTGTTGTTGTAGTTGCCTTGGATGCAGTGTAGTTGAATGTATTTGTCTGGGATAGGTCTACTGTTGCTATGATGTTATCTTCATCTGTTACGGTTATGATACCTACTTCAATATTTGGATTGGTATTGATGATGATGCTTTGTGTTATGTCAACTATTGCAGTTATTGGTTCTATGCTTACATTAATTTCGGTCTGATTACTTTCAGGGGATTGAACTTCTATTGTTAGTGTATAGTTTGATGTTTGGATGTTGTCCTCTGAGTTATATATTATTGTATAGTCATGTATTCCTTTTGTATTGTTGAATGTAATCTGTGTATTTGCTCCGGTTATATTTGTTATTGTAATTACTGTATTATTTTCCATTAATGTTAGTATTCCATTATCTATTATATTATCATTGGTGTCTGTTACATTTACATATATGATTGTCTCGCCTATTTCCTGTATGTCCTCGGTCATTGCAGTTACGTTACTTGGAAGTAGTTCGAATGTAATGTTTTCCTCTATTATGTATAACAGGTCATCTGATGAGTATCTGATATTTACAGTGTAGTTTCCAGGGTTGATTGTGTCTTTTGATATGTTAATTGCATAATCTTCATCTGATTCTACTCTAATTTCTGTAAGTGGAATTTCATTATTTTCTCCATCAATTAATGTGTATGTTATATTACCATTATTGTCATCTAAGATGATGCTTGTATTTATTTGAATATTGCCATAATCAAATCCTAACTTATTGTTAATACTTGTATATTTCTTGGTATATGCTTTAAGTATGTCAATTCGTCCCATGTCTATATTATCAGTATAGTATCTTTCACCATAGTCACGGGAGAGGCTTTGATTTCGTTCTAGATTTGTTATGCCATAGATAAGTCTTTGTGTAATATAGTATGTTTTATTGGAATCAATATTATTATATCCTAATTCTACCGTGAATACATCATCTTTTTTGACGGGTATCTGCTTATCTAATGGAATTGTCCTGTATCCGGTTATGTTTATTAATCCTTCCTGTGAATATTTTAGCTTATTGTTAACATAGATATTTACAGTATATTCTGATGGATTGAATATGTATGTTCCAAATGCTGATATTGCCTCATCTTCCTGTGCAATATAGTTATGTTTAATCCATCTTCCACCATTTACCACACCTTTATATTCAGCAAGAGTATCATACTGATAGATATTACTGTAACTATCCTTATTGTCAAGTAGTATTGTATAGAATTCATCTCTGGAATCATTTAGGGATGTGTCATAATATGAAATGTAGAAGTATCCATCTTCACCCCAATCATCACCCCAACTATTTTTTACAATGAAAGCACCATTGGCTTCAGGATTCTGATTTGTGATTGGATCCTTGAACTTTGTCCTATCATAATTATCATTCCAACCGACTATGGTTACTGCATGATCTGATGCTTCATAATATCTGTTATAAACATTTGTTGATGAAACGCTATGATAGGCTATGCTTATAGCTCCTAGATTGTATACGGCAATCTTAATGTTATTAATCATATTCTGTGTAGTATTGCTTATAGGCATATATACATCCTGAACATGGTAACTGCTATTATAATAACTGCTTAACATAGAATATTCATCATACTTATCAGTATCCTCCTCTACTGGTCCATACCATCCAACCAAATAATTAATTGGAGCCATTAAGGTAGCACCATCACTTGGCAGGCTTGAAATATCACCACTGAATGAATATTTCTTCATAATATTCTTGAAGTTATTCTCTGAGAAGTCATATTCTATTCCTGTTTCTTTTTTAAGTTCTGTCTCAAGTGTTGCAAGAGCACTGAATGCCCAACAGCTTCCACTTGACTTTTGATCTTTTATGCTGGTATTATAGTTATATCTACGTGTATCATATGAGGCTGGAAGTCTCTTGTTGAATGTTGTATTGTTAAAAGCATATAATGGCAGGATAATCTTTGATGAATTTACGTCATCATATCTTACAATCAATAAACTGTTTACTATACGGCTATTATAGTATTGATTTTCATCAAAGCATACGCTAATGGTATTTATTGAATCAGAATATTCTTCTCTTACATTAAATGTATAGTTAAACTTACCATATCTTAACCTGGATTTGATTAACACTTCATCATTTAATTTAATGGTAATATTGTCACTTATCATTTGATTGGCAGATACATTTAATGTTATATTATCGCCTACATTTGCTATAATATCATCCACTACTAAAACCACATCCAGTTTCTCATCCAATCTTAACTCCTGATTATCTATAACAGCTGTTAAATCTGTAATGTCTCCAGTAAAACTATTTGTTGCATATCCTGTAATGTTATCAGTATACTTATCCAATATTGCATTTTCTGACGTATAATTTATTACTCTAACAGGCATTGCAGGTGCTGCTGTGTCATATAATAAGTAGCTGCTTACTATTATATTGCTATCGGAACTTGTTAATTTATAGTATATCCAGTTTCTAGGGATAAATCCATCAGTTATGATTTTAAAGTCTGGACTATTGCATCCCCACCAGTTATTGTCCAATGAAAGCTCATCATAATACTTAACTGTAATCCAATCTGATAATTGCTTGTTGAATATGACATTATTGTTTGCAGTTATCTCTGATTTAAGTGCATAGATTATGCTGGATTCATCAGCATAGTTATCCATCAGTATGTTATTATATAATTTTGTATTGTCACTTCCCATTATGGCTAAGGCAGCAGCCTTATTTGTTGCAGTGTTGCCAGTAATATTTGTATTGTTTATGGTTATATTACTGTACCATGACACTATAGCTCCGCCATAATCACCAGCCGTATTGTTTGATATCTGAGTATTATTCACATTAAGTACTGATGCAGTATCTAATGAAACTATTGCTCCACCAATCTGGGCACTATTGTTTTCAAAAAGACAATCATTAATATAATAACTACTATTATCAGAGGTTATTGCACCTCCACTTAATGCCTGGTTATTGATAAAGGATGAATTTACTAGGTATACATTACTTTTCAGTCTTGAATAGATTACACCACTAAGATTTGCATGGTTATGTGTGTAGTTTGAATTGATTGAATATAATGTACTGTTGTTATTATAGATTATAGCACTACGTCCATCACTGTTAAATGTATTGTTTTCAAAGATGCAGTTGAATAATGTCAGATTACCATTGTTGATAATGTTCTTATCATCTTTAAAGATAAGATTATTTAAGCATATTGTATAGTTCTTGGATATGTTCAATGAGTTAAAGTAGATGTTCTTATCAGAATCTGCACTAATGTTAAACCTTCTTGCTGTAGAATTAAGATTAATGCTTATATTGCTATAATCATCATATTGGCTATTTGATGTTAATATGATAGTGTCATCATCTTCTATTTGGGACAATGCTTTCTCAAGTGTTGTAGGAGTATCCTTGTCAAGTCCATCTGCACTGGAGTTTCCATATGATGATACATATATATTATTATACGATTCTCTTTTTGCTGTATTGTCCATTTTTTCTTTAATTGCATAATCATTATAATTGTCTGCTACTTGTTTTATGGTATTATTGTCTGTTTGACTTTCATCACTAGCTGATACTACTGAAGTCATTATAATCATTAATACAATTAATATTATAAAATAATATTTTTTATAATTAATACTATAACCTCCTTAATATTATATGTAATATTTCTATTTTTCATAAAATATATAATATTATTTAATTTATTTCAAGTTTATTTTATTAAAAAAGATAAATTCGATAAGAAACATAGATTATTAATAACAATAAACTTTAGGGAAAGATTGATAGTATGGATGTATTTGAAAGATTTGTCATAGGAGATACACATGATATAGAATGGGGCTTTGACAATATTCATTTTCAGAAAAGACTTAAACAGAACCGAATCTCAAGAGAGTTCATAGTAGATACAGTATTTGAAGTAGAACCATTAAGGTATGAAAATGATGGCAATGGAAAATATCAGGTAGTATTTCCAGCACCAGAAAACAAAGATTACAATGAAATAAAAGTAGTATTTGCATGTAAGGACAACTCAATTAATCTGGTTACAATAATGCCTTTAGGTGCAACAAACAGACAAAACAACAGATATAAATCAGACAAATATAAAAAACTGGAAAAGAAACGATTACAGGCAATTAAAAAAAGAAAATATTAAATCCATATTCAATCTAAAAAAAAGGGGTATGATAAAGTAGGGAATATTTAGTATATCTTCTTCAAATCAAGTACAGGCGTTTCATCAAGCATGTCAACACCCTTGAATGTTATGATGTTCTCTTCTACTTCTATAATTTCAATGCTTGATACACCTATGGGATTAGGTCTGCGTGGTGCATGTGTGGAAAAAAGTCCCATAATAGGTCCGGTTGCTCTAAAATGTACCTTAGCCTCATAGCCTTCTGACTTATGAAAATAGAATATTAACATATATTCCTCGCCAGATTTCATATCACTCATGCATTCAAGGTATTTTTTATCTATTACAATCTGTGCCATTACATCATTTGATTCAGAAGTGTTTTTTGGCATATTATTTAAGTCAGTGTATGGTGATTTAACATAACCTATTGGAGTTAAGCATATTTCATTCATTTTAATCAAACTTCAATCCCAATTCCTCTTCCATCTTATCAAGCATATTCTTTGAATTGTTTTCCTTAGCCTTTATTTCTTTCATTTCTGGTGGTAGTAGAAGGTGTATTCCACATTTGGGACATTTAACATTCTGTCCTCCACAACCCATTCCACAGTCACAGTCACCAGCTTCTGTATGATCAAATTCACATCCACATATGTCACATTTTAACAGCATATCTATTCACCTTTAGTATATATTTTAATATTTATGTTGTTTTAATATTATTCTTTTTGTAACAATGAATGTGACAAGTATTAATTGAAAATAGGGATTAAGAAGTTTTCAATGGTATAAACCTACATAATCTATTTAAACTATAATATAAATAACTTTAATATTATAGGTGAGAATATGTTAGAGGATAAACATATCATTGAAGCACTTGGTAAAGCACAAGTAACAATAGAAAATGGTAAAGTTACAAGCATCACCCAACCAGAGATTGACTATTGTCCTATCTTTGGCAAATATCACAATATCCAGAAATTAACAAAAGAAGAGATACGTAAGAATATTGAGTATCGTATAGCTGATTTTGGTATGTGTACAAAAGACAGAGTGCTGAAAATGGATGATATGCTATCAGTGGGCATATCTGAAATTCTGCGTTCAAATGTTGAATTGGGAAATATTGACTGTGTGGTAGGTGCATGTGAAGGAACAGGTACATTACTAATGACTGATGCAGACTTGGTTCAAGGAGTGGGAGGACGTGTATCAGGATTAGTCAGTACAACACCAATTCCAGAAATAATAGAACAGGTAGGTAGAGAAAATATTCTTGATCCTGAAACTGCTGAATTGAATCAACTCAAAGGATTGGAGATGGCAATTGATAAAGGCTATAAAAATATTGCAGTAACAATCTTGCCATGTCCAATGGTTAAACAATTAAGAGAATATCCTGTTGATGATGACGTGAATGTTTACATATTTGTTGCACATACAACAGGTACAAGTGTTGATGAAACTAAAATGTTATTTGAAACAGCAGATATAGTAACTGCATGTTCATCAAAAAATATAATAGAATATGCACAGATAAAAAAACCATACTATTATGGAGAAAGCGTACCAATTTATGCTATTAGCGAAGATGGTAGAAGATTACTTGATGTAAGGCTAAATCATATAAATAAGCCATCAAGTACAAATGAATATCCACAAGACTTGGATAAAATGTCAAAACCATTAAAATAAATGTGATAATATGAAAGAAATAGATGAAATAAACACTAAATTAGAAGAAAAGAAATACATATCCAATGATCAAATAAACACTACTCTTTTCTTAGCATTTACTCTTGAAAAACCAATACTTATTGAAGGACCACCGGGAACTGGTAAAACTGAACTGGCAAAGACCATAGCAGAAAGTTTTGGTCGTGACTTCTTCAGGATTCAATGTTATGAAGGAATAACCTTTGAACAGGTAGTGGGTGAATGGAATTATCAGAAACAACTATTATACCTAGAATTGGCACGTGAAAATAAGGAAGACATGACAATATTTTCCAATGAATTCTTCATACAAAGACCTTTACTCACAGCATTCAGCAATGAAAGACCATCTGTACTGTTAATAGATGAAATTGATAAGGCTGATGAAGAACTGGAAAGTTTCCTATTACAAGCATTGGGAGAAAAACAGATTACAATAAACGATCTTGATACATTTGACTTGAAAAATGATCTTATAGTAGTACTTACCTCAAATGCTCAACGATCACTACTTGATGAAACAAAGGACAGATGTTTATACTTATACATAGACTATCCTGATTATGACCGTGAAGTAACAATAATTAACAAAAGAGTTCCAATAGCACCTGATAGCTTAGTAGAAGAAATAGTTAATAAAACACAAAAAATAAGAAAATTGGACCTTAGTAAAAAGCCATCTATTAGGGCAACTGTTGACTGGGTAGAAGCACTAATAGCCTTAGAACAGATACCGCCTACAAGAGAGGCACTTGAAAATACTTTAACTGTCATTGCAAAAAATGAGGATGACAAAGAAAAAATAATAGAAGAAGTATTGAATAAAGTAAACTTCTAATCTTAAACTCCCTTTTTTAGAAAGCTTATTTTACATTGTTTGAAATATCAGTAATCTCTTGTTTAAACCTTTGATTAGCCTTTTGGTAATCATCATCAGATATGTCATTGTTATGATATCTGGCAGAAGATATGAGCATTTCAATTATGCTGTTGAACAATAACTTTAATTGTTGTAAATAATCAGATATACTATTGATATCATCCTGTACTTCATCCAAATCTATATGAATATGGTGATGATGATGGTCATGGCCATGGATATGTTCTTCTTCCTCTTGTTCATGTTCAAGAATATGGTCAATCCATTGGTTAATTTTTTCAAATATTACTTTAACTATGACTTTGGATTCATTTATTTGCTTACTAAAGTCAAATTTATCATCTTCCATCTTCTCCAGTACTTTAAATATTATATTGTTCAATGCCAGATCTGTTGATGCAATAAAGCTTCTTGTTCTCTTAGCTATAAATGCCAAGGCATCCTCATCAGCATTAAACTTTTTAAAATCATTTAATAATGAATCAATCATATCATCAAATTCTTTTAATAATGATGTAATCATATCACTTTGCATAGATAAACACCTCAAATTATTTTCATTCGTCTTTTACTGGTTATTATTATGTATTGGATACTTCTTATTTTTTTCTCAAATAATAGATTATCCAAGAAATTCATTCGAAATATTATAAATTAGATGTTGAATTATTTCTAAAAATGAAGTATTCTTTCAACAACATATTAACTTCTCAAAAAGGAATTTTAGGTAAACTTAAAAATACTTGTATGAATATAATATTATATAATAAATTATTTTCTCTTTAAAAAATAATTCTATACTAATTAACCAAAGAATAAAACGTGATATATATGTTAGAAAAATATGAAGAAGCAGGAAAGATAGCTGCAAAAGTACGTAAACAAGCAGTTAAAAAGATTACAGCAGGTATGAAAGCAGTTGATTTAATAGATTTTATTGAAGGAGAAATTCTAAAGACAGGTGCTGGATTATCCTTCCCATGTAATATTTCAATCAATGAAATTGCAGCCCATTACACATCACCTATAAATGACGATACAATATTCTGTAATGGAGACATCGTAAAAATAGATTTAGGTGCAGAAGTGGATGGATATATATCAGATACTGCAGAAACAGTTATAGTAGAAGGAGATAATATAGACCCTGTAGATGAGGATGGAAATCCATTACAGATGCCAGGACGATTGGATGATGGAAAACAGGAAGTATCACAGGAAGAAATAGAACTCAGATATGAGGTGAGGGAAGCATCCAAAGAAGCATTGGAAAATGTTATAAGCATATTACGTGATGGAGTAACACTAAATGATATAGGAAAGGTAGTTCAGGAAACAATCACATCAAAGGGATACAAGCCAATTATTACACTTGCAGGTCACAGCCTAGAACAAAACAACCTACATGCCGGAATGTCAATACCAAACTATCCTGACGGAAGTACACATGAGCTTAAGGAAGGAGATCATGTGGCAATAGAACCATTTGCCTCAAGCGGTAGTGGAATGACAACAGATATGCCTGCATACTATATCTTTTCCTATATGAACAACAAGCCGGTCAGACAGCCACAATCCAAAATGCTGCTCAAAAGTATTTCAAAGCATAACCGTTACTTCCCATTTGCACAAAGACATGTAAAGACAAGTATGGATGACCATCAATTCACCCGTGCATTAAGACCACTGCTTATGTCACAGTCAATATATCCACATGCAGTGCTAAAGGACAATCAGGGCGGAATGGTTGCACAGACTGAACATACAATTATTATAGAAAAAGAAGGATGTAACATAACAACATTATAATGCATCCTACAAACACTATTTTTTTCATATATTTTTTTTTTAACAATAGAATATTTCAATGAATGTGATACATATGACTATAAAACTATTATCATGGAATGTAAATGGTATACGGGCAGTAAGCAAAAAGAAGGAATTCTGGGACTGGTTTGACAATACTGATGCTGATATAATAAATTTTCAGGAAGTAAGAGCAGAAACTGATCAAATACCAAAGAAACTATTGGATGTGGAAGGATATAAAAACTATTTCAACAAGGCAGAAAAGAAGGGGTATAGTGGAGTGGCCACGTATACTAAAATAGAACCCAATGATATAATTCAAGGGTTGGGAATAGAAGAATTGGATCATGAAGGTAGAGTGCTTAAAATTGAATATCCTGACTTCATATTATTTAACATATACTTCCCAAACAGTGGATCAGAAGCTAAAAGACTTGACTATAAGGTAGCATTCTGTGATGCACTACTTGATATAATGTTAGAATATAAAAACAATGGACAAAATGTAGTAGTAACAGGTGACTATAACATTGCACATAACCCAATAGATGTATATAACCCTGCAAACTGTGAAGGAAAATCAGGATATCTGCCTGAAGAACGTGCGTGGCTTGACAAAGTTGAAGAAGCAGGATTTATAGATACATTCAGATTATTTGATGAAGGGGAAAATAATTTTACCTGGTGGAGTTATAGGACACGTGCAAGAGAACGCAATGCCGGTTGGAGACTTGATTACTTCTATGTAAATGAGGAAATGAAGGATAAGGTATTGAATGCTGAAATACTATCTGATGTATATGGATCAGACCATTGTCCAGTAACAGTAGAATTAGACTTCTAACAATACATTATTTGCATGATTGATTCAAAGACGAGGGTGTAAATATATGGGAAAATATAATGATATTAAATCTGCTATAGATAAATGCTCAGAAAACTTGATATTCACTAGCTTTGATAAGATTATCTTTAAAAATGATATATTGCGCCGCTCAAATGAAACAGTTCATAAAAAGATTGATAAGAAAGCATATGATGAATCAATATATGAAGGACAATATGGTAAATCTGATGATAACAATACATTACTGGTAATATTGCATGTAATATTATATTTTATCCTAAAAGTCTTATATCTAGTTCTTTATATAATATTTGAAATAATCAATGTAATATTGTTGCTGATAAAAGATTTAATAAAAAAGATTATGCCGGGGATTGAAAACATGACGAATACTGATAATAATACAAAATCACATAATGCAAGTAGAAATACATCACAAAATAATCAAAACTATAAGAAAAAGGCCACTAATACACAAAAAGAAAACAATACAAACAATAATACACATAATACAAGTCAATCTATGGATGATGATATAATTTATGAAGACGTAGAATATGATGATCTTGATGATGAAGAAAGACATCATCGTCTTTTCATGCAGGAGAGATACATAAATCCTGACAGTCATAGAAATGATTTCTATACAAATTCCCAAGACTATGATAATTACTATGGAAACGAAAATGATGAAGACTATGATGACTACGATTACGATGACTATGATGATGATTACGATAATGATGACTATGATGATGATTACGATAATGATGATGATTAATGGTTATCATTTGTCTGTTAAATCAAATGAATTAAAAAAAATG
>SUTR01000042.1:0-5837 GCA_015062825.1 Methanosphaera stadtmanae | reverse complement strand
CTATGATGATGATTACGATAATGATGATGATTAATGGTTATCATTTGTCTGTTAAATCAAATGAATTAAAAAAAATGTTAGAAGTCTTCACAAACTTCATTTAATATTGCAAGTGCATTATGTGTTCTTGGAAAACCGTTATAAAGTACAAGTACTGTAATGACACTTTCTAATTTTTTCTTATCATTGCCTACCTCTAAATTACCGCGTGTATGAATTCTTAACTGATTTTCACATCCACGTAATGATAATATAAGGCTAAATGAAACCAGTTCCCGAAGCTTTTCATCCAATCCACTCCGGGTATAAAAATCACCAAATGCAAAGCTTGAAATAAAATCCCATATATGCTTCTGACTATCAGGACATGAATCAATATTTCCATCAATAAATTCCTTTCCAAAATTATTCACTTGCAGATTATAGCCTGATTCTAATCTATCCTCATATTTAACTGTTGTCTGACCGTCAAGAGGCAACTCCACATTATTCTCATCAAGCACGTGATTTGTAATATCCAGAAATGGATAAACCTTTGCAAGTCCAACATATACAATGGACTGATATAAGACTTCCTTGATTTCAACAGGACTTAAAACTTCCAGAAATACATTCAGCATATCCTTATATAATAATGTTGATTCATTAGCAACAAGAGATGCAATGGTAACTATATATCGTTCCTTATCAGATAATATGCTCTTTTTTAGTACTTGTTTGGTTGTAAAGCTATCAATAATATTTGTAAGTTCAGGATCATTACTTTTTAATTCTTCATTAAATTCTCTGAGTAAATCATTGCTCATTTTCAAAAACTCCTATATAATTATTTATTATATAATAACATAATATTATCTATGGAAATTAAAAGATGCAGTTGGGTTGAAGGTAAGGAAGACATTTATCTTGAATATCATGACAATCAATGGGCAACTCCCGTATATGATGATAAATTGTTATATGAAATGCTAGTTCTTGAATCATTCCAGGCAGGATTGTCCTGGATTACAATTCTTAAAAAACGAGAAAACTTCAAGGAAGCATTTGATAACTTTGATGTGGATAAAATAATATCCTATGATGAAGAAAAGATAGATGAACTACTACAAAATGAAGGTATAATAAGACATAAGGGTAAAATCAATGCAGCAATAAAGAATGCACGGATATTTAAACAAATACAGGATGAATATGGCAGTTTCTCTAGTTACATATGGTCCTTTACTGATAATGAAATATTAATTGATACACAAGAGAATTATCAAACCCAAAGTGACTTGTCTGTTCAAATATCCAAGGATTTGAAAAAGCGTGGAATGAGCTTTGTTGGACCTACAATCATATATTCCTATCTTGAATCCATAGGAATCATAAATAATCATGAACATGGCTGCTTCAGATATAAATAAACCTATTTTATTCTATTTTTTACTTTAATTTATAAACCTCTAGTTTGGCAGGTACCTTATCATCTATTTCTTCTTGACTAAATTCTATTGATGTGATTAATTCCAATCTTTTCTCTGTTGGTAAATAAAGTTTATATTCTATTGTTGAATAGTAAAAGAATATTAATATTTCCCTTGGATTATCTTCCCTTGATTCTTCTATTCTTCGAAGAACCTGTCTGAATATCTTTGTAGAAAATGGATTAAATAAGTAGAAGCAATTGGCATCAACAGGAGTGTATTCTTCTGCCTTGGAATGGATAAATTCTATATCTTCACATTCACCATAATTGCTGAGGTTATTTGCTGCTTTTTTAAGCAATCTCTTGCTATGGTCTACTCCAATAGTTTTACATCCTACCTGATTATTTATGAAAAATTCCACTCTTCCTTTTCCACAACCATAGTCAACTAGTATATCATCCTTATCCAGTAAATTTAATTTAACTAATTCTTCAAGTACTATGTATGGTGTTGGATCATATCCATAATTTTGATAGTCTTCCTCAGCATAATCAAATACACTTGTCTTTATATTTAATTTCTCATCCCATTTTAAATCATTTGAGTCAATCATCTAGTTTTTCCTCACAGATTAATCTTATACTATTTTTAGTATTTCATAGATTTTATAATTTGCTAATAATTGAAAATTAATAATATTTAGGGTTTTGGAATTTAACATTTTTTTTTGAGAATTTAATTATTGTTTTTATTATTTAATGGAGGGATAATGATTCTTCAGTAGCGTTTTTATTTAATTGCCTTATTAAACAATATATTTATGTTACTTTAATGATTAAATGATTTTAAAAAGATTATATGTCCATTGATAATTCTACAAAACATGTCTTTTTAAAAAATTAGTATAATTCTATATTATATCATATTTTTGACAGATAAATTTATATGACTATAATAAGAATATGTTATCAAAGGAGGATAGTATGGCTTTTGTTACTTCTAAAATATAGGGAAGCTTTCAAACAAGAATATCTAACCAAATAAGAAGAAAATGTTCAATATTTATAAGAGTTATCTGATTATTGGAATTAAATTCTGATGGTAGATCTTAAATCATTTTTAGAAAGAAAAGAAATATTTAATAAGTTAAAAGGAGTTAAGTTATAGATTTCTTATCATATTATGTTTTTTAAGTTAGTCAAACAAATATTTGAAGTTATATTTATGGATTATGGTGATTTGTATGGTGGAAAAAAAATTATATCGATCAGAATATAATAGGATGATTGCAGGAGTATGTGCAGGAATAGCTGAGTATCTGGATATTGATCCAACAGTTATTAGATTGATATGGGTTTTATTTACTTTCTTTGTAGGCTCTGGTGTTTTAGTATATATAATAGCATGTTTAATAATTCCTAATGAAAATGAGATTAAAAAATAGGATAATCCAGAATTAGCAAATAAGTTTAAAAAGAAAAGAGGATGTTAAGGTGTTAATCATCCTATCTTTCTTACATCAATTGGTCCATCATCAGTATAATATTCTACGTATCGGCCAGGTTCCATGCCTTCATTTTGACCTTTTTCATTTTCACTTACTGTAAAATAGCCTTTATGAACTTTTGAATCTGAGGAACTGCTGCTTGATTGTGAGACGGATGATTTTTTAGTATTGGTTTTGGTTGTCTGTTGTTTGGAACTGGATTGTGTTTGGCTGTTTTCTTGTGTGATGTTTGTCGTATTGTTTGCTGGGGTATCATTTGTAATGTTTGTATCATTAGTGGCGTTAGTTTCATTTGTGGTATTATTGTCATTGGACATAATGGATAATGCTCCTCCTGTTAACAATCCCACTAGTATTATTGCCACTATTGCAATTATTATTATCTTAATTTCTTCTCTCATAATTATCCCCTTTTTCTATAATTTAATGGATAATATTCTTTTATAACTCTATATATAAATATATTTTCATAATATATTAATGAATATCACTAATTTTTAAATATTTCTACTGAATAATACTTCAATTAACAATTAAACTGTAATTATTATGAATTTTAATTGATTATTATTATGAGTTATATTCTCTTTTTAAATTATAATATGGGTAATTTTTTCCAATTAAAAATTCTTAATTGTTTATATTAATTTAATATATGACTCTAGAATCAGCTGACATGGATATTATTGAATAGAATTGATAAACAACTAATATATGATAAAAATATAATGATATGAGGGAAAATTATTTAATTTATGTTATTTGCAAGAGCAATAGCTAAACATCTTACTATTCTTTTGTGTAATGAACCGACAGGTGCACTTGATTCCAATACTGGAAATACAATCATTCAATTATTATATAATTTATGTGAAACTTAAAAATATGACGGTTGTCATTGTAACACATAATTATGAATTAACCTAAATTGCAGATAAGGTCATTCATATTTAAAAATGGTAAAAATATGGAAGATAGAAATTCAAGAAAATCCACAAGGCTTAGATGATTTTATTTGATGATACAACATTATCTAAAAAGTTATTATTATTAATATCTTCCTATTTTAGTTGTTTTTCATTAGTTATATTTATATTATCATTTTATTCAGTGGGTATATTGATATTATCTTTTTAATACAGTTAATGTTTTCGTTATTATGTTTAAGCATGATTTTCAATTGAATAAAGTTAATCATTATTACAAAACTCATTACTTAAAAAATATATTTTCATATTCTGAAAGCATGATCTTCTATTTTCCTTAAATTCATAGAAAACTATGCTATTTTGTCTTAATTTAACAATTTTATTATTTCTTTCATCAACAAATATTGTATAATTTATTATATTACTTTATGGGATAGAATCGTGGGAACTATGAGAAAACCTTTAAAAATATAACAACTTTTATATTATAAAATTTAGAAAAATTTAAGTAAGAAATAAGCAAGCAGGGGGTTAAAATGAGGTATAAAAATATATTTATATTGTTAATAATGTTATCCTTAATTATTTCAATTATACCAACATTATCTGCAGCAAATAATGAAAATAAAAATGCAACAAATAATAACCCAATAATGACTTCTATTGATGATACGATAGATAACATCAATAATTTCTTCAGCCAATTTAATCAGGAATCGATTGACGTTCATGGATATGAAGAATTAGAAAATGTCATTACCAACAGATCAAAAGAAAAGGTAAAGAAAACATATGTCATTAACCTTAAGGATGGTGATTATAACATAACTAAAAGAATTGTTTGTGGAAGAAAGAACTATGCATCCTTTAAAATTAATGGTAATGGCCATACCATTGATGGAAAAGGTAAAAAACAATTCATGGAAGTTTATGGAAACTTAGAAATCAATAACTTAAAAATACAAAACACCAAACATCAAAAGAATGAATCAGCAGCCATCTGTATGGTAACAAATACTGATCTAAAATTAAATAACTGTACCTTCGAAAACAATCATGGAGACATAAAAGGTGGAGCAATTACCTGTCGCGGAAAGACAGAAATAACCAATAGCACATTCATTAACAATACCTGTGAATTAACAGGTGGAGCCATATGGAGTACAGGTGAGTATGGTGGAACATTAATTCTTAAAAATAATACATTTAAACAAAATGTTGCAAATGCAAAATTAGATCATGAAAGAACATCAGTAGTATACATGGTATCCAAAGGAAATAATGTAATTGAAAACAATATCTTTGAAAACAATACTGGAAGATGCATACATTCCTTCATGAATACAAGTTCAAAAATAATCAACAACACATTTAAAGATAATAACTTAACATTTAAAGAAGTAATCCGTGGAGGAGTAATAGATAATTATGAATCTGATATAACTATTGAAAACAACACTTTCACAAACGACAATACAAACGGTGAACTAAGAGGAGGATTATTATATCATGAAGTAGGACACCTTGACTTTGTTAATAACACAATCAATGATAAGCATACACAAACAGGACATATCACTACTGAAACATGTAGTAAAGGAGGATTAATATTTAACAGAAATGCAACTGCAAATATTCAAGACAATACATTTAACAATACTGTAAACGCTAACCTCACATGGGGTGGTGTAATATATAATAATATAGGAAACATTACACTTAAAAACAATAAGTTCACAAACACAGTAAATGGTGAACAAATTAGAGGAATGACAATTTATAATGATGTGAATGCTAAAACATCAGTATCAAATGACACTTTTGAAACTAAATATAATGGATCTATTATTACTCAAAATCAGGAAGACAAATACATTTACAACTCAGATGTAGTAAACAGTGAAGGAACAGGTACTAGAGGAATAACAATATATGAAGATATTTCTTAAATAAATCATAAACTCCCATTTAAACTTTTTTTTGATATAA
>SUTR01000041.1 GCA_015062825.1 Methanosphaera stadtmanae | reverse complement strand
CAATAATTTAAAACATTAAAAACAAAAAAGAATTAAAATTAAAATTTAAGACCATAAATAATTTTGGTCAAAACTCACTTTATTTTAAGAAAATTTATTTATTTTCCTTAATGCATATATTTATCATAATTTTGATTAATCAACAAGTTCATAAATATTAATATGAATCTTAATGAGTTAACATATAATCAATTTTTTATTGATGACTATGAACGTTTTTTATTAGAAGTTTTTAATATTAACCTAAATAAGGAGGATGTCTCCTACCTTGATGATAGTAATTATCAGTCTAATATAATTAATCTATTTTATTACGGTAGCTTTATGGATGATGATTTTAACGATATTGAATTATATGTTATTAAGTTAAGAAATATTGAAGAATATAAGCCATTAGAGGATGTAATATATAATTTACTGTCACTTAATCAGACCAATCATGCATTTGTCACAGTCTATAGTGAATATAGTGATAAATGGTTCTTTTCATATTTGTTCTTGGAGTATGTTGTTGAGAATAATAAACTGGTATATTATAAATCAAAGATTGATGACTTTATTCATTGGTGTGGATTGATCTCATGTGAGGATATATTGTCAGAGTTGCTGTCAATAAAAATCTCCGATGACAACCTAAAGGACCTGCTTAAAAATAATTATGAATCAGCACTAATTAGATCATTATCGGATATAATTAAAAAACTTGATGAGTATCAGGAAAGTATAACTGGTGGATTTGATTCATATCAAATGGTTATAAAGGTTCTTCTTCATATAATTAACAAATCTTCTCCTAGGAATACTTTGATGAAGAAAATTTATGATAAAATTATGGAAAAAAGAAAATCAACAGGTGAAGATATAGATGTTAATACCATATATGAATTATATTCTTATCTAAATAGTCAGGAATCCATTTCAAATTCACATATTAAATCTGTATGTGAGGATACATTAATTGAATATTTAATAAAAAATACCATCATTTCGAGAGAGGACATTACAAGCTATGTGAAGTATGCCTATGATAATAGGAATTTGGTATCAAAACATATAGATGAAGCTATTCGAAATAGTGGAAGAACCTATGTTAATATGAAAATACCCTTAAGTATAATCTACAATATAGATACCATACAAAATCTACTGGACAATATAAAAATATTGGACTTTTCAGTAAACTCATCAATCACAATAAATAATATGATTTATCTGATTACTAAATTAAAATATGTAAATAAGATAATACAAGGATATGACAATCCAAGTATAGACAATATCTTCAAACAAAGCATAAACGATAATGTTTACATGATTACATTAAATAAAATGTCCATAACCACAGCAAAAACACTCCTAAATGACAATATAAACATACTATTTACAGATGCATTAAATTTATATGATGAATACCAATATATGACAGAACAATTAGAATATACGAATCTTAACAAAACAAAAACTGAAGTTATCAATCAAATTGTCAACACATACAACAAGACACACTTTCATACAAAGATGAACATAAACTTTGAGGAAAACTTCAAACAAAAACACGGCTATGAACCATTAATATACGCACTAGACTTCAAAGATGTATTCAAGGATAATCATAAATTTGACCTGATAATATCAAACATAGAACATGTTGACTTAACAGGAAATAAGGAATATAAAAAACAATTAAGAAGATACAAGTTATATGATAACAATCAAAGATATGAATATTACTTTATAGAAAAAGCCTTGGATATCATAGATGATAAAGGAATAATATCATTAATAATAAATGATGAATACAAATCAAGTGATGATAGAAGGATTTGTAAAATACTTAAACAGCATAAAATACTGCAAATTGATAATCAAAAATTAATATATGCTAAATAGACAATAATAAAAAAATATTAAAATAATATAAACATATTAAAAGGAGCGAGTAAATGTCAAATTCTAAACTTGTAATAGATGAATATTCAAACAATCTAAAAAGTAGGATAAATGATTTACTAACATATACAGATTTGTTTGATTGCATGATAGGATACTTCTATGTAACAGGATTTTCAAAATATGTACATAACCTTAATGCAACCGACAAAATAAGAATATTAATAGGAACAGGCCTTAAGGACGAATATCAAATATTGCAAAACAATGAATTTAAACAATTATCCTCAAAACAGGTAAAGCATAACCTACAAGAAAACATTAAAGAAGAATTTAAAAAATCAGAAAATACCTACCAAATAGAAGAAGGAGTAAAAGAATTTATCACATGGCTTGAAGAAGACAAGATAGAAATAAAGGTATATAATAAAAGAATACTCTCTCCAAAGATGTACATATTAACATTAGATAATGGACAAGGACGTGTAATAACAGGTTCAACCAATATAACAAATACAAAAGAGGAAGACTTTGAATTAAATGTAGAACTAACAAGTCATGAAGATTACACCTGCAGCCTTGATAAATTCAACCACTTATGGGACAATGCAATAGATGTAAAAAACGAATACCTGAACACTATAAAAAGATATACATGGATAAATGATAACATAACTCCATATGAGTTATATCTAAAGTTTCTATACGAATACTTCCTTGAACAGGTTGACAGTGACCAGATAGACTTCGATGAAAGTTCACATCCTGCAAACTTTAAAATGTTAGAATACCAAAAACATGCAGTAATACAGGCAAAGGATATACTAACTCAACATGGAGGAGTATTTCTATCGGATGTGGTTGGACTTGGAAAGACATATATGGGTGCATTACTACTTAGACAGTTAAAGGGAAAAAGCATAATAATTGCACCACCAACATTAGTAGACAAATCAAATCCAGGGGGATGGGAACAAGTACTCAAAGACTTTGACCTAAATTATTATTGTCAATCACGTGGAAAACTAGAAGACATACTTGAAAATTTTGATAAAAATGAATACAACAATGTACTAATAGATGAATCACACTACTTTAGAAATGAAAACACTCAAAGATACCAATTATTGCATAAAATCTGTGAAGACAAGAATGTAATTCTAATATCAGCAACGCCATACAATAATTCACCAAATGACATACTAGCACAGATAAAGCTTTTCCAAAACTCCCATGACTCTACAATACCAAATGTACGGGATATAGAACACTATTTTAGTCTAATTAGAAGAAGACTGGATAAGTATGATAGACAAGAAGAAAAGGAAGAATATGAAATAGAAAATAAACAGGTAACCAAGGAAATCCGTGAAGACATCCTAAAATATTTGATGGTAAGAAGAACAAGACATGACATAGATAAATACTATAAGAGAGATCTTCAAAAACACAATCTGGAATTTCCAATTGTTAAGGAACCTATACTAAAATACTATTCCTTTGATAAAACTCTTAACAAGAAGTATAATGAAACATTAAAGATAATAACAGAAGAATTGACATATGCTAAATACATTCCACTATCAACAAAATATCTGATACATCCAGAAGATACACATGATGACATTTCAATGGGAGGATTTATAAAAACATTACTATTCAAAAGACTTGAAAGCAGTCTCTATGCATTTAACAATTCAATAGATAACTGTATAAAAACACACAGACAAACAATAGAAACCTTAAAGACACAGAAATTATACTACATATCAAGAAATTATAATAAAAACATATATCAATTAATAGAAAATGAGGACATAAGTGAAATAGAAGAAAATATAAACAGTGGAAATATTAGAAAGATACACCTGGAAGAATTTTCAAATCAATTTCTAAAAGATCTGCAATCAGACTATGAATCATTTAAGAAGATAAAACAAATATGGCAGGATGTAGATAACTATCCAAAAGAAGAATTACTTATCCAGTTAATCAATAAGGAATTAAGAAACAAGAAGATAATTATCTTCACAGAATTTGTAGATACTGCAAAATACCTCTATAGTACAATAAAGAATAATTGCACTGAGAAAGTACTGATATTTACAGGTAAATCATCAAGACGTCAACAACAAAAGGTAATTGATAACTTTGATGCTAACAAGTCAAAAAACAAGCAACACAACGACTACAATATATTAATATCGACGGATGTACTTTCACATGGAGTGAATTTGCATAGATCAAATATAATAATAAACTATGACATACCATGGAATCCAACAAAGATAATGCAAAGAATTGGAAGGGTGCAGAGACTTGGAACCGAATTTGATGACATAAACATATATAACTTCTTCCCAGTCGATGAAATAGAAAATACAATAAATCTGAAACAATCAGCACAAAACAAGATAGATGCATTTATACAGCTATTGGGAACCGATGCAAAATACTTGACAAATGAACAGATTAAGACACATGATTTGTTTAAGAAAATAAATGAAGACATGTATGAAGATGAAGGAGAAAATCAACTACAGTATCTTATGCAAATACGACAAATACGAGATGAAAATCCAGAATTATATGAAAAAATAAGAAACATAGCACCAAAGACAAAGATATCTAGACTTTCTGATAAATATGAATTAATAACATTGCTTAAATCAGATAACTTAAAAAGTATAATAAAATCAAGTAAACAAACGGTTGAGGAAATAGATTTCTTCACAGCAATAAAATATCTAAAGGCAGAACCTGATGAAATAGCATATAAGACAAATATTGACTATTATGAATTACTTGAGAAGGCATATGATGAATTTACCAAACAAATACATAAAAAAACAATAGTTAAACCAACAAGAAATGAATTAAAACTACAAGAATATATTAAATATGCACTACAGGATAAGATAATAACTGCAAATGAACAAATAGACCTACTTGACACGTTTAATGTAATAAAACAGGGTAAACTTACAAAAAAAGAGGTAAGTACAATAAAAAATAACATAGAAAATAATAATATAACAACACAGAACATAATAAAACAAGTAGAAACGATAGATGTAACACAGAATAAGCAAAACAAGTACACCTACAATAATAAAGAAATAATACTATCTGAATACTTTATGGGAGGATAATATGACTTGTCAGATATGTAATGGACCTTCAACAGATAAGTACTGTAAAAAATGCAAACACATAAGAGCAGTATATGTAATCCATAAGCTATTAGAAAAAATATCATTAAATGAAAAATTCAATAAAGATACATTAACAGTCAAAAAAATTAAAAATATTGAAGAATATGACCTTGATATACTATTGGAAAATGAAATACTACTCAAAGACAGATTCAATAATTACAAATGGACCAGTATAGATTACATCAATAAATACTTAGAACAACATGACAAGACAAAAACAAAATTAACAATTAAAAACAATCCAAAAAAAGATAAAGAAATAACAATAGATGAAGCAATCACAGTACTTGAAAAAAACTATAATATAACAGACACATTTGATGAAGACAACCTATCATTTAAACTCAAAGCAAACAAAAAACAAACAAAGGAAATAATCAGGAAATTAACAGATAAAAAACTAATAAAAAAATCATTCTATGGAAAATATATAGTAAATTACCAGGCAATAATCAAATACAAGAAAAAAAACAATATAAAAGACAACAAAATAAAAAGATTAAACAATATAAAACAAACAGCAAACGATTCAAATAATAAAAAAACAGAAAAGAAAAGTCAAAATAAGAAAAAAAATACAAAGAAAAATAAAGCATCCTCTAAAACCAAAGAAAATCCAAAAAAGAAGACAAGATATACTATAACCAAGAAAAATAAAGAAGATCCTACCAAAAAAATTCAACACAACAAAGAAAACATAAATAAAATCTCATTATCAAAAGATGATAAAATAATACCAACAATAAGGGAATATATCAACAGCAACCTAATAATATTGCCAAGAAATGTTAAAAGTACAGATTTATCCTTAAATGAAATCTATCATGAATTCACAGACTATGCAAAAGATAAGATTTCACAAGAAGAATTTGACAAATACTTCCATAGAATAATAAACACTTATCCACATATAAGACATGAAAAAATGGATGACAAAATAAAATATAATATCAAAAGTAGGAAAACACCACAAATAATTATAAATAACCTACAGAAAGAAACTCAGAAATTCACATACAATAAGAATTGCAAGGTACAATTAAAGGAAAACACATTAAAAGTCAGTACCAATATAAAAATTAATGAAATGCCACAGTTATACAATCTATTAATATATACACAGGAAAATATCATAGAATATAATTATTACAAAAAAGATGATGAAATACATTTTGAAATTACATATGATTTGAATAATGAAAATCCTGATTTATGGTTAAAGTTTCTAAAATCATATAATCTCCAATAGTTAGATATTAGTGTATAATACACTAATATACTTTCTATCATATATCCACCAAAAAATGTTCAAGTATAAATTGACTCTGCTGAAAAAGGTTATTTTAGTAAACATTAGTTTTTGCTGGGATAATAAAGAATGAAAAATTCATATACATCATTTAATCATATATATAACAGCATATGAACTAATTTATAGAATAATAACAATAAATTCATTCTTTTAAGTTAATCAGTATTTTTAATATAATTCTCTAAAAGCCAATATGATATGCTAATATCACTATCATATAAAGGTACTTCTTCTCTATTAAACCATTTAGCATCAAGAATTTCATTACCATCTACTTTTATTTCTCCAGAATCATATTGTGCAGTAAATGCAAGCATTAAAGAATTTGGAAATGGCCATGATTGACTTTTCATATATTTGAGATTTTTAATTTTTATGCCTATTTCTTCTTTCACTTCACGATGAACAGCCTCTTCAATACTTTCACCAGACTCAACAAATCCTGCAATAAGAGCATAACTATGTGTTTTATGATAACTATGCTTTGCCATGAGAATTTGATCTTCATCATTTGTTATTGCAACAATAATTGCAGGTGCTATTCTTGAATAATGTACCTGTCCACATTCAGGACATTTAAGCATCATATCCACTTTATCCGCTATGGTTTTACATCCACATTTACCACAAAACTGATGATTTTTATACCAATCACGTACAAGTACACAACGTGTAGCCATTTGATATAAATCAGGATTATGTTCATATATGGTGGGTAAATCAATGAAATTATTCTCAATATCTTTGGTATTCACTACGAAGATTGATTTTTGCTTATAAGTACCAATATATAACTTGAAATCATAATTTATATCTATATTATTTGTTAATTCAATATCAAAATTTTCATCAACTAATAATTGTCGTTTATTGTTAAATATAAAATAATAAGCATCATCTTCAGTATCATAATTTTCTTTAAAGTCAATTTCATAATTTTCATAAATGCTTTTTTCAATCATGATTAATATTATGATTTTAATACTAATTGTAATTTTTCAAATGGAACACTATTAAATAATTTTATATTAAGAGTTAACATAGTAATTAATATGATTAAGTTTTCATAATAAAGAAATAAATGGAGGTGAAAATATGGATGTAATTGAAATTATGAGAGATGCAATGTCTTATCCATTAGCTAATGTTAAAAACTGGTTAGTAATTGCATTATTATTCTTAATCAATGGAATTCTACAACAATTAGCAATTAATTATAGGAATGCATATCTTACAGTTATTGTTGGAGTAATATCTGTAATTGTATTGATTGTCATATCAGGTGTTTTTATTAGTATTATGCGTGAAACATTTGATAATTCATCAGAAATACCTATGTTAAATCCTATAGTAAACCTTGTTGATGGAATAAAATATCTAATTACACAGATTATATATTATCTTATCCCTACAGTTATAACATTAATACTAGCATTTCCAGTCACAGGGTCCAAAGTAAATCAACTGTTAATGGTTACATCACAATTAGCAGCTAATACTACCAATACTACTCAAATTGTTAATGCTATTCCACAAAGCTTATTAATTGACGTATTTGTATCAATTGGGATAGTAGCTATATTTGCATTAATATTATATATCATATTCGGATTATTATCTAATATTGCAATAGCTCGTCTTGCAGAAACTGATGATATAACTGCAGCATTAAATATACCTTATATAATTAAAAAGATACAAAGTATAGGAATTGGAAAATATGTTTATTTCATTGTATTAGTATTTTTAGTTTCATTTGTATTCTCTTTAGTATCTGGATTAATATCAGCAATTCCTTATGTTGGAATAATCATTGCTTCATTTATAGTTCAATCATTTGCTATTGTATTCATAGCAAGAGCAACAGCACTTATCTATATGGAGGGCTGATTAATTAATTTAATTTTTTCTTTTTTTTCATTTTTATTTACGTATATTCTATAATTTTTGCTTTTTTTAATCAATAACCTGCTTTTTTAAGAATTTTTCTAAAATCATTAAAATTTTTTTAGTATTATCTTCAACAAGCAAATTATGTTTAAGATTTTCAAAGACAATCAATTCTGATTTGTTAATATTATTGTGAATCTGTTGTTGCATATCAAGTGGACAGATTTCATCATATTTTCCGGCAAGCATCAATGTTGGGGTGCTTATCTTTTGAACTTTATCATTTAGGTCCAATGATATTATCGCATCAATAGCCTTTATAAATGCATTACAGTCAACAACATCAGATGCATATTCTTTTATGATTTCAAATTCATCCTTATTGTCTTCAATATACTTTGGACAGTAGATCATTGGCAGTATCATGTCAAAGTAATCTGCAAAACTATTATTCAATGCATTTCTTAAATTTGTGAATAGGATTTTTTGATGAGGTGTTAAATGGTCAATTGTTGATAATAATATAAGTGATGATACTTTTTCAGGATATTTTATTGTGAAGTTTAGTCCAATAGAGCTACCTAAGGAAAAACCAACAATGCTTATTCTATTAATATTTTCCTTATCTAAAATCTCATACAAATCATTTGTATATGTGTCTATGGATATATCATCATGTCCTAAACTTGATTTTCCATGACCTCTTAAATCATAACGTATAATTCTATATTTATCTTTGAGTTTTATGACAAGTTTATCCCAATAATTTAATGTATCTGATAATCCATGGATTAAGACAATTGTTTTGCCGTTGCCTTCAACTGTATAATTAATATTAGTCATAGATGCAAATATGTATACGCGATTATTTATTTTTTTTGAAAAAATTTAATTGACAAATGTTTTTTCAATAAAAATTACCATCAATTTAAACATAGAGCTATTGTTAATGGTAAAAATCATATAAAACTTTATATATATTACAATAATAGATAAATTTACTACTTCATTAAAGGAGTGTTTTTAAATGAAGACTAAAACTATGGGAATTGTTTTTACATTAGCTAGTGTTTATTATATACTGGCTGAATTAATATGTGCCGTTTTCTTTAATGATTCATTAATTAATACATATATTTATCATACAATATCTGAACTGGGAATACCTAATCTTAACTCTCCATTATTTTTCCTTATGAATTCAGCATTTATTATCATAGGATTGGCATTATTATTTGGAAGCTTTTACAAATTTAAAGATTATATTATCAAAAATAAGAGTTTATTTTACATATTCTCTTGTATTACATCAGTAGGTGTTATAATTGTGGGTTTAATTCATGGTGGAAATCCATTAACATCAGGATATCATACATTGGGTGCTGTTATGGCAATACTCGGAGGAAATATTCTATTGATTATAATATCAATATCTATGAAAGAATATGATACTTATCAGAAAACAACATTAATTCTTGGAATAATAGGATTATTGTCATTCTGGATTATGTTTTTTAATATGAAAAATGTTTATATGCCGGTATTTGAGAGATTATCTGTATATACATTAATATTATGGTGTTTATTAACTGGTATGAAGTGTTTGTATAAAAGTTAACTATAATTTTTACTTAAGAAAATATAGTAATCACATAATACTTTTTTTTTGATTATTTTTTTTTCAAAAATCTTAATATTTTGAATTATTAGATTTAATGAATACATTATTATTTTTCTAAAAACAATATAGTTATATGAAGAGATTATTTATATTTGACTTAGATGGCATGTTACTTGATACAATAGAAGATTCCTTTAATTGTGTAAATCAGGTATTAAGAGAGTTTAATATAGCTCCCTATGATACTGATATAAAAACAATGCATTATCCTTCTTTTAGGAAATACTTAAATGAAAATAATGCAGGTAAACAAACACCTGTATATCCTAGATATATTGAAGTATATGCAAAGGATCCATTAAAGAATACAAAGGTCTATGATGGAATGATCAATGTATTAAAAGAACTTCAAAGTAGGGATATCACACTTGCAATATGCAGTAATCGTGAAGAAGAAATAGTTAAGAAATTAGCAAAAAGATTTTTTGAAGGAATAAACTTTAAATATATATCTGGTTTTAGAAAAGGAGTTCCAGATAAACCAAATCCATATAGAATAAATGAAATAATTAATGCAGAAAAGCTAAGTAAAGATGAAGTAATATATTTTGGAGATAAAGATGCTGATTTAAAAGTTGCACAAAATGCAGAAATAGATTTAATATTAGTTACTTATGGACAGGGAAGTCCTGAAGATTATGCAAATTCTTATCCGTTAAGAGTCATTGATAATGCATATGAAATAATAAAGTTAATAGATGAGGGAATAATTAATATTTAATTATTTAAAAAGAAATAAATTAAGGGATTTACTTAATATTAAATCCTATCAATTTAGTTCTACACATATCCTCCACTGCATATTTAATTCCTTCCTTACCTACACCACTGTTTTTAAATCCACCAAATGGCATATTATCTGTTCTGAAGGTGGATGCTTTATTAATAAATACACTGCCTGATTCAATAGCATTAGCACATTTGATTGCATCATTTATATTATTAGTGAATACTCCTGCATTAAGTCCATAATGTGTGTTATTTGCAATTGCTATTGCATGGTTGATATCTTTTGCTTCGATAATAGGAGCTATTGGTCCAAATGTTTCATCTGATACAAGTTTCATATCCTCTTGTACATTGCTAATAACTGTTGGCCAGTAGAAGTTATTTCTTATTTTTCCTCCAACTTCAATAGTAGCACCCATAGAAACTGCTTCTTCCACTTTATTATTAACATTCTGAACTGCTTTATTGTTTATTAATGGACCAATATCTGTATCAGTACTTGAAGGATTTCCTACCTTAAGTTTCCTTGTTTCTTCTATTAATTTTTGTGTAAATTCATCAATTATTTCATGTTCTACTATTACTCTTTTTACACCCATACATACTTGACCTGAAAAAAGATATGCACCATTAACAACTTCTTTAACTGCTTTTTCAATGTCTGCATCTTTAAGTACTATTGTAGGATCATTACCACCAAGCTCTAATGTAATCTTTTTCATACCACTATTATTTGCAATATGTATGCCTGTAGGTATGCTTCCTGTAAATGATATTTTATTTATATCATCATTCTTGACTAAAATATCTCCTATATTCTCTCCAGATCCTGTAACAGTATTAACCACTCCATTAGGAAAATGATTTGCTAGTATTTCAGCTAACATTAATCCAGATAATGGTGCTTCACTTGATGGTTTAAGAATAACTGTATTTTTTGCTGCTAATGCAGGTGCTAATTTATGAATTGCAAGATTCACAGGATAATTAAATGGTGTTATTGCAGCAACACATCCTAACGGTATTTTTTTTGTAAATGCAATAACATTTTCTCCACCAAGACCTGCATCGATAGGTACACTTTCTCCATAAATTCTTTTAGATTCTTCTGCTGCAAATATCAATGTTTCAATGGAACGATCAAGTTCATATAATGACCCTTTAATTGGTTTACCAGTTTCTTGTGTTATAACTTTTGCAATTTTTTTCTTATTTTCCCTTAATTCATCACAAGCATCATTTAAATTGTAATATATTTGTCTAGATGTTAATTTAACAATACTTTCTTTAGCATTTTTAGCCGATTTGATTGCATCTAATGTAATCTTCTTATCTGCTATTGGTATTGTATCAACAATGCTATTATCATAGGGATTAAGTACATCCATTGATTTATCAGTTGATATGTGTTTTGAATTAATTAACATTTCCATATTATGACCTTCTATGTGTATCCATATTATAATTTTGTATAAATTAGTTTAAAAGATTATTCTATTGTAATGAATGCTAGTTCTAATATTATCCATTACATAAAAAAAATGATTACAGATATGTGTTATGAGTCCTTTTTATGTAAATTAATAATTTATCAACATTCTAATTTTAAAAAAAAACTATAATAATTATGAATAATAAAATATTCTTATAAATCACTTAAAGATGGTGAATAAAATGAAATTGTGTAATCACTGTGGAAGTAAAAATGAAGATGGTGCAAAATTTTGTTTTTCATGTGGAAATGAAATTGAAGTGAATACTGTAAATCAATCACAGATGGATTTTAATCCAAATAATGATAATACAGCTCAGCAACCTAACAATAACATTAACAATAATAATCCACAGACCAACAATAGTGTTGAATTTAAATCACCTAATAATCAAGTAATTAATCAACAGAATCCTTATCAACCAAACTATCCTGTAGCAAATACTAAAAATGCATGGATAGCCATAATATTAAACCTCATTGGAGGAGTAATATTCTATTTCCTTGCTTCAATTGGTCACTTGTATCTTGGTTTATATAAACGAGCAATAGTACTTGCTATAATAGGATTAGGTATTGTATTAATAAATGCAGTAATTCTCATGTTGATATATAATATTGTAGGTAGTTTAATCACACTAGTATTAGGAATAGCATTCGTAATTTATTGTGCATATGATGCATATATTTGTACTGATTCAATTAATCAAGGCAGACCCATACCATTATTATTTGGAGTTATAGATATCCAGTAAATTCTATTTTTTTTAATATTTTTTTTTTAAGGGGTTGTGAATAATATATAATACTATTTGTAACTTTTATAGAGATTTCTGTTTATTTACTTTTTTTTAAACATTAAAGTTATGCATTATATTAAAAATGTTTTTTTTTTAGTAATAATTTAATTGCTGAAGTATTTTCTCATTTTTCATACTTTTTAATAGGACTTTCTAAAGAGTTTATTAAGTGATTTGTAATCAAAATCTTTAAATCTACTATTAAAAAAAATGTTTGTACAAAACAGTAAAAACTTGAATCTCAAAACATATAATCAAAAAAAATATTAAACTTTAGTAAAATAAAGTACTTTAAATGATTAAAGTAAAAAAGTAACTTTAGTAAACTAAAGTACTTTAAATGATTAAAGTAAAAAAGTAACTTTAGTAAACTAAAGTACTTTAAATGATTAAAGTAAAAAAGTAACTTTAGTAAACTAAAGAACTTTAACTAAATAAAGTTTATAAATTAATAAATATAAATAATTAATCAGAAGTAAGGATTATATGATTAAAATGAGTACAGTACCATTATTTATTCCAATAAATGAAATTGACAAATATTTCTTTAATAGAAAAAACGATATTACAAAAATTGAATATTACTTAGATTCATTAGAAAAAAATATCTCACAACGATTATTAATTACAGGATACAGAGGAGTGGGTAAAACTTTCTTACTGCATAAAATAAAACAAGATGCTAAAAAAGAATATATTGTTACTTATTTAGATATTTCTAGAGTAGTAGGAATAGATAATAACAAATTGACTGCAAAAAGTATATTACTTGAATTATTAGATGCAATGAATGAATCATTATTAGAAAATACAGAGAATAATTTAGAAAAAATAAATTTAGAAATAACCAATTTTTTCAATAAACTTAAAATAAGAGATTATGATTTCAATAATGGTACTAAGCTTGCAGAGATTCCAATTCCATCAACTGAAGAAAATTATAAGAAAATAAGTAAATTTGTAATGGAATATCCACAAAAAATAGTAGAAAATAATGAGGATATAAATGGATTTATTATAATAATAGATGAATTTCAACTTCTAAAAAAACTAGAAGAACCTGAATCATTTTTCTGGCTACTTAGAAGTTATAATCAATTCCAATCTAATGTTAGTTATGTAATTAGTGGATCTGTTTCACATACTGCTGATGTTATCAATATGATAAATGGAGCTTCTGGAGCTTTTGGTGGCAGAATGATACAGATAGACATTAAACCTTTTACAAAGGAAGAAACTGCAAAGTATTTTAAAGAACGTTTTTCTGAAATTGAATTTACTGAATCAGGATTTGATAAATTTTATGAATATACAAGGGGTATCCCATTGTATTTAAATAGTTTTTATAATATTTTATCTTCTGATGAAATATATGATGATAAAAAGATAGAAGAAACGTTCATAAAGAATATGGATCAAATTCTTGTCATGTGGATAAGAATATGGGGTTCATTAAATACTTCTGAAAGAATGATTATATGTTCCATGTTGCCTAGAGAACAATCTTCATGGAAAGATTTAGAATCAAATAATGATTTGTCAACAGCAACTTTAAACAAATATCTTAAAAGTTTACAGGATAAGGGGATAATTGATTATTATAATAACAGTTATGTTTTAACTGATTTAATGCTAAAGAGATGGTTGGAACATGAAAAAAATATTTATGGATATTATCCTTATTGATTTATTATTTTTTAAAATTTATTCTTTTGAAACTTATTGATAAATTATAATTAAATTTCAATTATATTCAATAAACAAACTAACTTCATTACTTTAATAATTTAACCTATTACATGTATCTCGTGTTTGATTTTTTGAATTTGGAATAAATATTACAAACTGATTAATTTTAAAAGTTTATATTTTATTAAATTCTCAATGGAGTTAATTCTAGATTTGGATAGTTGGAAATATTATGATGAATATCCTGATGAAATTATTAAGGATGAATTTATATTTTTATCATAGAATTTATCATTCAATGAAATTGTTTATTCAATTATTTCCATAATTAAAACAGATTATCCAAACATTCGTAAATTATACAAAAAATTGGATAAAGATATAAGTACAATCTAATATAATGTTAAAAAATTAGAAAAATAAAGGATAATAGAGTTTATAAAGGGAAGTAAAAACAATAATATTCTTATATGTAATTTTGATGCTATAAAAGTTGAATTTTAATTATTATGTAAGGGGAATTATAACTATTTAAACTTCTAAAAATTATTTTTTCAAGATTGAATATGATCAACAATTAATTGTTGTGGAAATAAATACTAGAATATCATTATCAAAAAAATTATTATTGTATTTGTCTGATTTTCTAGTTTTGATTAAATTTTGAATATTATTCATTTCTTAGTTCAACTATTAAAATAAATATGGAGGATTATGAATTAATCCTCATCTGGTTTTTCTTTTAATTTTTTTAAATTATTTTTCAATATTCTGTAAATACTTTCAGCTCCAACTATTTCTCCTTCATCAATATTCCAGTCAGAAGGATATAGTATGAATGGTTTTGATTGGCTTCCTCCAACTCCTCCATGACTTCCAACAAGTTCTTCAAATGCACAGACTTCGTCTTTTTCTTCATCATAAAAGCTGTTTACTAGTATATCTGGTGTGTATTTAAATGAAACATTTCTTTTAAGATGTTTTACAATATTTTTACCAAATCCTTCAAGTGGGTTTTCACCAATGATTTCATCAGAATCTAAATAGTAAGTACCATTTTTACCAATGGCCATATTTCCTTTTTCAGATGATTTGACAACTAAAAATCCTATGTATTCATTGTTAACAATTCCTGGAATCAATTCAGGGAAAAATAACTGAATTTCTTCATATGTTAATCGATGACTCCATTGTGTTAAATAAATCATTGCAAGATTTCCAGAAGCAAGCACAATAACTTCTGAATCTCCTAGTTTTTTCTGTTCTGTCTTGTCAATCAAGTCATCATTCTGTTTTGAAAATGGCAGGAATGATTCTGCATAATGGTCTTCGTTTGAAGTCATCTTTGCAAACATTTTCATGTTGGCAGGAAGCAAGGATTTAACAAAGTCTTCAAATGATTCTCCATATCTCTGCTTGAATGTTGCTCCATTTGTTTGTCCATGATCAGATTGGATAACAAACTGATATTTTCTTGGAGTGTATTTGTTTGTTTTAATTAAACGTTTGATTTGTTTATCCATCCCCCTAAGAGCATACCATGAATCTTCATCACGAACTCCTGAATGATGAGCTATTTCATCATAGCCTAAGTAAGTTGAATATGCAACATCAATATCTCCAACCATCATGTCTCCAATCAGTGTTGACGTATTGATTTCTCTCATAAATACATTTGTTGCTGCCCTTACAGGAATATATGTAATTCCACGATTGATTCTTGGCTGAATATTTTTTATCCAATGTTTTAATTGAGATATTATTTCTAAGACCATTTCAGCTAAAAATAATGATACTATACGAGCAAAGTTACTTGGATTTGAGAATACTGAAAACCATGCTTTATTGTATAATTTTCTAATGTTTAAAATTTTACTGAATGTAAAAATCACATTATCAGTATCTCCTGAGAATAGATTGGATCTGCTAGCACCATTGTCTACTAGTAATCCATTACCATCTGAGATTCTTGATTCCAATACTTTAACCATGCTCACTCCGGAACATTGCATCATCTGATTATCATTTTCTTTTTCAATCCATCTGAATGCAGTGATATCCTCATTATTTCCATGTAAAATTCCAGCCTGACTAGCACCAGTCTGTGAAGATAAATCTGTTTCCCACATTCTAAGATTATGGGTAGATTCCATCATGGATTTAACTGTAGGCATAACACCATCTTCAACTGCTTCCATTAAAACATCATATGCAAGACCGTCAATTTCAACAATTATCAATCCAGGATAATCTTTAACCTGATTTTTTCTTTTCTTTTCAGCATCTCTATAAACAGACCTATAATATGACCCATCATCTTCAATAGTTAATAATGTAGATAGTACTGTTGTCACAAAAGCCATAGCTAATGGTGCTAAGATTATTGCAGGTCCATTAACATGTATGCCAAAGAGGGGTCCAATATATCCTAATATTAATCCATTTAAAATCAACGTTCCAATTCCAAATGTCAAAACAAGAAATGGCATTAGAATTCTAGTTAATATTGGCCATAATAATGCATTAATTAAACTTAAAAATATAACAAATAATGCAATATTATCAAAAGCTTGTAGACTAACTCCCAATTCAAAAAAACTAACCAAACATAATCCGATCACATTTCCAATAAATATTATTAAACTTCTTTTAAATGATACTTGGGGTGGTTCTTCAAAACCCTGTATGTATTCCATATCATCCACCATATTTTTAATTTAATAAATAATAATATTTCTGATAATTTTTTTATGGATGTAAATAAAACAAAAAATTATAGAAATAAATTATTCATTACAATAACTTCTATAATTATTATTTATCAATACATATATTTTTAATCTTCTAATATAACATATGTGCATTTAATATCTTAATATTCTCATTTTAATTGTTTTTCAATAATTGTTATGATACTCAAATTCTTTTATTCTATTTAAATAAGTTATTTATAAGTTTTAAATGATATAAATATGGTTTAATTTAACTAAAAATATAAAAATCATATTCTCAGTTTAATCTAGCTAACCACATTTCTTTTTTCATTATTAAGATATGCTTTGAAGTTTTCTGCAATTTCTGTAACAAGTCTTCTTCTAGCATCAACACTTGCCCAAGCCATATGAGGTGTTATTGTAATATTTTTAGCATTAAGTAATGGATTATCTTTATCCATGGGTTCTTTTAGTACAACATCAATACCGGCAGATAATACTTTTCCACTATTTAACGCATATGTTAAATCAGCTTCATTTACAAGTCCACCTCTTGAAACATTAACGATTCGTACTTTATCCTTCATCTTATCAATGTTTTCTTTTCTAATAATTTCCATGGTATCTTCTGTTAAGGGACAATGAAGAGTAATGATATCTGATTTTGCAAATAATTCATCCTTATCTACAAAATCAATCAATTGGTTATCATATTTTTCTGGATGCATAGTATTTACAAGAACATTCATTCCAAAACATTCAGCTATTTTAGCAACTTTTCGGCCAATATTTCCATAACCTATAATGCCCAAAGTCTTACCGGATAGTTCTGTTATAGGTTCAAGCCAATAAGAAAATATGTCTGATTTGATCCAATCGCCATTCTTAACACTATTGTTATGAATTTCCAAATTGCATACCTGTTCTAGAATAAGTGCCCAGGTAAGCTGAACAACACTATCTGTACTATAGGAAGGTACATTTGTAACAGTAATATTTCTTTTTCGTGCAGCTGCCAAATCAATAACATTGTATCCGGTTGCACATACTCCAACATACTTAATGTTAGGACACTTATCGAATAACTCTTCATCCATTATTACCTTATTATCAAATACAACCTCTGCATCACCAATATGCTCATACTTATTATCTTCAGTTGTATTATCATAGAATGTAAGATCTAATTCATCAGAAATCTCTTTAAATGAGATATCTCCTCTATTTATTGCTTTTTCTTCAAGAAATACTCCTTTCATTTTCATAAATAATCATCTGAAAAACTTTATATATTATAATTATGTCTATAATTTTTATTATTTGATGTCATTTTTAATATAATAAAAATCTATTGAAAATTATCAAGAAGAGTGTAATTCATAATTTTAAAGTTATAATCTCATAATGATATGTTGAATCATTAAAAACAACAAATTATAACTCGATACATTGAATCATATTTTCATATAATCTAAAAATATAAATGAAATGATACTTAAATCTATTAATATGAATGATAATTCCAAAAAAATTAGTGTAGATATCTTAATGGTTATTGCTATTGTACTGGAATTTCTTAGTCTTCCAATATTAATACATGAAATTGTGGGGATAGGATTATTATTTTTAATTTTTGCACATTTAAATTATAATAAAAAGTATTTTAAAGCAATAACAAAGGGAAAATATACTCTTAAAAGAACAATGAATCTCATCGTAAATATAGGTTTGTTAATCTCTTTTTTTGTAACAATAATCTCAGGAATCTTTCTTACTCAAAAATCATTAAAAGGTATTAAAATAGGGAACCTAAAAATGTCACATATTCATAAATCATCTTCAATTATTAGTTTAATCTTTTTAGGACTTCACTTGTTTACTACTCATAAAAAATTCTTAAGGGGACTTAAAAAATTAAAATAATTTTTTTTGTTGAGAGTATATAAAGATTTGGTACAATAATGAATGATTCATAATATTTAAATATTCTTACTTGTGATGGATATATTCATTGTTTATACCAATACTTTTTCAATTCATACATCTCATGAAATATGTGTAAAAATAATTTTAATTTTCATGTGCCAAAAATACTCATTTTATTAAAAAAAAGGTTGGCTGATTATTTTTAAGAAATTATTTTAAAAAAGGATAATGAGTGAAGATAATTATTATTTATTTACTAGTTCTTTTCCTTTCTGGTATACTGCTTCTTTTTCTTTTGGGAAGATTTTTTCATGTCTTTCATATTTTTCTTCTGCATTGAAGAACCATGGCCAGTCTGTTTTACTGTAATCTTCTATTTGTAATGTATCTCCACTTACAAATACTTCTGCAGGTCCTACAAAATTGTTTAAAGTTGTTTTGTAATTTTCTAGTAATGATGTATAGAAAGTATCCGGTGCATTACTGGTCATTATCAGTAATACATTTGTAGGATTTTCATTACAGCATGGTGTATCCGTATTGTATGTTAAATTCTGGAATATTAATCGTTCATATAATGCTCGGAATGATGCTGTTAATTCTCCAAGATAGTTTGGTGAACCAATGATTACACCATCAGCTTCTCTGATATCATCAAGTACTTGTGTCAATCCATCTTTTATTATACATTGTCCTTTGAATTGTTCCTTTTTACACATAAAACATGATCTACAACCAGTGTATTTGTCTAAAGTAAACAAATCATATTTTGTAACTTCTGCACCTTCTGATTGAGCTCCTTTTATTGCTTCATCAATTAATGTATCTGTATTCCATCCTTTTCTAGGTCCTGCATTAACTGCTATAATTTTTTTACTCATAAATATACACTCCTTTATTAAATATATAATATAAATAATGCAATATATTTTTTTTTCTTTCTTTGAATTATCTTGTATTATACACAAATATTCATCATTATTATTTTTATTATAACTTATTAAGATATATGTGGCTATGGTATTATGTTAACTAATATATGAATAGTCTTAAAATTATTATTGGCAATTTCATATATTTTTTTTAATTTTTAATTTATTATACTTTTCTTATTTTTTATATTTTTTATAAGTAAATATTAATGTTAATAATAACAAATTATTAATCAACTAAATTTAATTTTTTATAAAATTTTAAATTAGGAGATTTTTGAATGTTAAAAAAACGAACTAGTTTATTTTTAATGTTAATCATATTATTCATGGGAGTATCCACAGTTGCAGCAACTGATTTATCCAATGATACTACCATAGCTGATATTGATAATGTTGAAGATAATAACTTAAATACACAGACTTATTATGAAGATAATGTCAATTATGAATCTAAAATAATTGATAATACAAAAACAGATAAAAATATAAAGACAGATAAGACGATTGTAATTAACAATCAAACATTTAGCACATACTTTAAAGATGAATATCTTACTGATGAGGTATCACCAGGTGATACTTTGGATTTCCAGGGAAGTTTTCTTGGTGAAGAATTCTCAATGATTATTGACAAACCGGTTAATATCATAACATCAACCAATGATGCATACGTATGTGTAAATACAACTTCTGGAGATTTAAGTGGTGCAGCGGCTGTCACATCATTTACAATAATTAATGGTGGATCATATACCAATGTAAGTGGAATATACTTCTATAATACTCAGATATTTATTAAGAATGCAAATCATGTAACTATAAATAATATATCTGCCATTGTGGAAGATAGGCCTGTTGGTAGTGGTGTAGGTCAAACTGCAATACGTGAGAATTCAAGTTATATTACAGTGGAAAACAGTACAATATCCACAAAAAACAATGGTGGAAGTACCAGTATGGCTCTTTCATGGGCAAATAACTGTATCATACGTAACAATAGAATAATTGGTATTGGAAATGTTGGAAATTTATTCTACTTTAACACATTCAATTTGGATACTACTCCAACTAATGAAAGTGGACAAACAGACTTTTCAATAGTAAATGTAAACAATACATTTGAAAACAATATACTGATAGGACCTGATACAGCTGCAAGTATATGTTATGGTATTGCCATAAGTGGTTCAAACAATATCATAAGAAACAATACCATAAACTATACAGGAATGGGAATACAAAATATGTTAGGTTTACCTGACTATTATACTAATATAACCATCATAGACAATACATTTAATGGATGTAATGTTAATACACCATGTGGAAGTAGTTTAATAAATAACACTGTTACCGGTTATGTAAGGTTATGTAAGGAGGATGTGGTATTAGAAAACAACAACATTAAACAACTTCAGGTGACAATAAATAATGTTGAAGTAACAAATCAAACAGTAGATGAAGTACTCCTACAAAACTCCATAAAAAACATTACAATAGAAAACTGTACAATA
>SUTR01000040.1 GCA_015062825.1 Methanosphaera stadtmanae | reverse complement strand
TGCCTATAAAATAAAAAAGAAAATATGATTATCCTCTAATTTTGTATTAGAAGGTTATTCCTTCTTTTATGAATATGAGTGTAATACTTTTTTTTGTTTTATAATAATTTATGCCAAGTCTCAAATTAATTGTACTTATTACCTATTATGTAAATGTAGGTATAGATGAAGATCCTCAAACATGATTGATAATTTTATCGCTTTAATTATCATTCAGGACATTATTTACTTATTTGGGGGTGAAAATATGTATTCCATCATCTATCAAGTGTTAGTAATTATTTTACTATTTTTACTTGAAATATAGCAATTATATTAATTAATTAGTATAGAAATGTAAGTTTTAATATGGAATCATTAGTAAATATTGAAGATAAATTAAATGAATTTAATATAATCAAAGATAATACTATTATATGTGGTAAAATAGAAGAAATAAATGTTAAATTTTTAGAGAGACTTAAAATATTAAGTAATGAGGGAAATAATTTACATTACATGCTTCTGAAGGGATATGTTCCATTTTTTTCATAAGTATTTTTTAGCCACTGTACAAATATTGGATCTGTAATTTGATATTTGTCATCTGTATACTCAATTAAGTCAAAGTTAAGTAAACGATTTAATGGTCTATTTAAAGATCCACTAGTTACTTCCAATGTGTTAGCTATTTCAATTCTTCTTTTAGGATTGTCCAGTAAAGAAATAATTATTTTCTGTTCTTGAAATGTCAATTTAGACCACATAAATATAAAATGTACAGCAAGAAAATCTATTGAATCTTTAAATAACTGTATGATGTTATTTTCTGTTAAAGTTATATTTTCTGGAAGTATTTTTGCAAATATATTGATGTAATATGGTATTCCTCTAGTACATTTGTAAAATCTTTCAAATGCATTATTTTCAAGTTGTAAGTTTCTTGATAGTGATTTGAGATAATTTATTGTGGTTTGTTTTGAAAATGGATGGATTTCAATTGTTAGCATTCGCCCGCCAAATGCACCTTCTTTTCCATTTAAGTCATTGATTAAACTGTCTTTTAAACTCATACTGCCACAAAAGAGGTATGCTACATTTTTTTGATCTTGGATGAAACTCCTCATATACCATAAAAATTTATTCACATTGTCTAAATCTTTTATCAATTGGATTTCATCAATAAAAATAAAAACTCCTTTTAATTTGTCACTGTTATCTTCATAAATTTTTTGAGGAAGTTCCATTACAAAGTCAGCTAATTTTGCATAATTTTCTTCACTTTCAAAGATTGGTATTGGAATATGTTCATAAGATATCATCTTATCTATTTTGAATTTGTTTGTCTTAAAATATTTTTCAATTTGTTTGTCAATCGTTCTTAAACCAAATTCTTTTGAAGCTTTTATTATAGAGTCATATATTATTTTAATTATACTGCCTCTTGTTAGGTTTTTTTGTTGGTATGCGTTACTTCTTGACAAATCTATATCTACAACTAAATATTCATTATCAAATTTCTTTTTAATCTTTTTGATGATTGCTGTTTTTCCCACCCCTCTAATTCCTGTTAATAGTATAGTGGGTGAAGAATTAAATTCAGTGCTATTTAATAAATTTGATAACAGGTTAATTTCATCTATTCTATTGTAGAATTGTGTTTTAGTTAAATTTGTATCTGTAATGCTTGCAATTTCATCCATATTATTACCCTCATGTAATCTAATTTGCATTATATATCATAATATAATGAATTTATAATTATGTAATTAATTTTTCATTATGTAATATAATATAATGTATTTTTCATTATATATATTTTAATCTTTTAATATACTGTAACATTTTATAATATAACAAGGAATTATCATTTGTTAAATTAGATAATTAAAGACTTTAACTATGATTTAATTTATTTTTTATGCTTCGCTATGCGTGTCTATAACGCAAAAAAAATAAATTTATTATAACACTAATATCATCACATATAATATTAGATTACTTATTATTTTGAATCCATAAAATTTGTTTTCTGATATCATTTTTTATCTTTATATATAAAATATATATAATACTGTTCTAAAAATAAATTCACACATATTAATTATAATATCTAGAAATATGAAAAACCATTGACAAAAAAATAATCTAAGGAAAAGACAGGAGTCATTCAGAATTCATGACAACATTGTTTACCATGCTAATACACATATAAGTTGGTCTATAGTAATAATGCCTGAAAATATTATAATAGATAATTATCATGTTAAAAATGCACATATTCATCCATCACCAAAAAAGCATTACATTAAAATTTTCATAGATAACCAAGACCAATATAAAATATTAGATATTGTATTGTTACATTTGGATACGAATAATGGTTTGAATTTAGAATTGTTAAAGGAGGAATAAAATTATAATAACATTAATTAAAAACAAACAGGCTATGAATTTGTAAGGGATATGGAAGAAAAATATGGTTCATTACAAAAAATAAAAACAGCTTTTGAACAATCTTATAATATGAAATTATTAGTTGATATGGAAAATTGGGAATATTATAAGGATAATCCAGAAGAAACATTAGAATTGTCCGAAAACTTAGTTACTGACGATATAGAACTATCAAAACTTGATTTACAATTATTAAATACAATTAAACATCAAAATCCTAAAAGTATACAGGAAGTGGCTGATTTATTGGGTAAAAATGTTAGTAATATACAACCAAGGTTAAAAAAATTAGAAAAAAATGGATTTATAGAATTTATAGAAGGAAATAAAAATTCATTAAAACCACATTTAACATATGATGATATAAAAATAACCATATAAAAATTTAAAAATCTACTTATGTGCAGAACTTGTAATAGACAGGGGTTTGTATCTGGCATTAGAAGTACAAATACCAAATAACAAAAGAATAATAGTGTTTATAAAGTTATAAAAATCTTAGTTTTGTAGTTGACATCAGAAGTCTTAATCTAACCTCATCAAAAAATAATACATATCATTATTAAAATGAAATTACAGATTGTTAATTAATAATAGTTGGGGGTTATTATCTTGAAAATTATTCAGACACCTGTTAGGTTTTATCCATTTATTGGTGGGGTGGAGAAGTATGTTTATTATATTTCTAAGGAGTTAGTTAAGTATGATGATTGTGAAGTTGAAGTAATCTGTGCAAATGAATCAAGTGATGTAGATTATGAGATACATGATGGTATAAATATTCATAGACTTAAATATTCTGGAAAGATTGCTAATACAAACATCACGTTATCTCTTCCAAAGATACTTTACTTAAGCAAATATGACATTATTCATACACATGTTCCTACACCTTGGAGTAGTGACTGGAGTAATATTTTTACAAGATTAACAAACAAGCCACTTGTTGTAACATACCACAATGACATAATAGGTAATGGAATAGCAAACCATATTGCTAACTTCTACAACACCACGGCACTAAAATCCTTGCTTAACAAGGCAGATCGTATAATAATTACACAAGATGACTATATCGAATCACCACACCTGAAAAATTACAAAGATAAGGTTGTGACAATACCTAACGGTGTGGATACCGAGCTATTTAAACCCTCCAATACTCCTAGAAATAAAAACCAGATATTCTTCTTAAGTGTACTTGATAAGTTTCACAAATATAAGGGACTTGACTACCTGCTTGATGCAATTGTAGAAGTAAAAAAGGTCATACCTGACGTGAAATTGGTAGTTGGAGGAAAGGGAGAACTACTTGATCATTATAAACAAACAGCACAAAGACTTAAAATCGAGGACAATGTTGAATTTAAGGGATTTTTAACAGACAAAGAAGTGATAAAACAATATGCAACATCTGAATTATTCGTACTTCCATCCATATCATCACTACAGGAAGGATTTGGAATAGTTGTACTTGAAGCATTATCCTGTAAAACACCAGTAATCAGCACAACCATTGTTGGAGTAGCAGATGATGTTGTAAAAACCAATAGTGGAATAATAATTCCAACAAAGGATACGCAGGCACTCACAGATTCAATAATCAAAATATTACAAGATGATAACCTTAAAGAAGAAATGGGTGAAAATGGACGTAAACTAGTGCAGGAAAAATATGAATGGAAAATAATTGCTAAAAAAATCCATGATTTATACGAGGAACTATTATGAACATTTGCATTATCTCCAACCTTTATCCTCCCAACATATTAGGTGGAGCAGAGATAATAGTGGAAAAAATGGCAACCAATATTGCCAAAAAAGGCCATAACGTAACTGTAATAACAACAAGTCCTGATAATCATGAACATAAACAAACAAAAGACAATACCAAGATATACTATATAAATACCACTAAAATATATCCTCCATATCAACAAACAAAAGCAAACGCGTTACAAAAGCCATTATGGCATTTATTTGACCTATGGAACAATAATACAAAAGAAAGAATTAAAGAAATAATAATTGAAGAAAAATGTGAATTGATTCATATAAACAATTTTAAAGGATTGTCATTATCTTGCTTTAAAGCAGGACGTGAATTAGATATACCAGTTATATTTGAATCACATGACTTTTCATTAATATGTCCAAGAGCAAATCTTATAAAAGGCAATAACACTCTATGCAATGATAGAAAATTCATATGCAACCAATATGTGAATATTCAAAGAAAACTGTTAAATGACAATGTGGATTTACTCATTAGTCCATCCAATTTCATGATAGACAAATACCATGAAAATAACTTCTTTGAGAAAATTGCTTGTGTAAAAATTCCATTGGGTGTTGAATATGAAAAAGTAAAATCAGATAAAAGCTATGATAAAATAAATATCACATATATTGGAACACTAGGAAAACATAAGGGTGTACATACATTAATAGAAGCTTTTAAAATGATAGATAACCCAGATATAATCCTAAACATTATAGGCAGGGGTTATGATGAAGAGGAATTTAAACAGCTTGCACAGCCGGACAGTAGAGTAATATTTCATGGATTTATAAACAATGAAGATATTAAAGAATATTATGATGCTGCAAATATACTGGTTATTCCATCAATATGTTATGATAATTCACCTCTGGTAATATATGAAAGTTTCAGCAGGTCAACACCAGTTATTGGAAGCAATATTGGAGGAATACCTGAATTGATACAGGATGGATTTAACGGATACCTGTTTGAGGCTGAAAATCCATATGATTTAAAAGATAAACTGCTTAAAGTAATAAACAATAAGGATAAACTTAAAATCTTAGAAGAAAATGCTTATAATTCAATAAATGATGAATCAATTAATGATATGACAGAGAATATAATTAATGAATATGAGAAAATTCTCAGAAAATAAGTGGTTGGATTATTATGAAATTTAACAATATATTTACATTAAATGACTGGAAATTTAAGGAATTTCTATCTGTAATACTACTTATACAAGTCTTAATGTGGATTGTAGGTATTATCTCAGCAAATAACATACATATTCCAATATTTAATGACATAATAACATTATTATATCTGGGATTTGTTCCGGGTATAATCATATTGAGAATACTTAAGTTACATGACTTGGGAAACACCTTTACCACACTGCTTAGTGTAGGCTTAAGTATTTGTTCGGTTATGGTAATTGGAATGTGTATGAATCAGTTATATCCATTAATTGGAATAGCACATCCTATAGAAATCATCCCATTGCTTGTAACATTTACCCTATATAATATGATATTGCTGGTACTGGCATATAATAAGGATAATGAATATTATATTGAGAACTCCTCAAAGTTAAGTCTTAAAATAATTACTTCAAACCAATTCATTGTATTATGCATACTTCCACTGATTGCAATAATTGGAGCATATACTCTCCAGTATTATAACAATAACAACATACAGATATTACTATTAATTCTAATATGTGCCATAGTAGTTGCAATGACCTGGGGATTTCTTAAGAAGGAGTATTATCACTTTGCAATATTCAGTATTGCTATTTCAATACTATATTACAGTGTGCTTATATCCAATCACATATGGGGATATGACATATTCTTTGAATATCAATTTGCAACATATGTAATCAAAAATGGAATATGGGATCATGCATGGCCTCATGCATATAATGCAATGCTTAGTGTTGTAATGTATGCACCGATATACAGCAAACTATCTGGAATGACATTGACTTGGGTTTTAAAATTCATATATCCATTCCTATTTTCATTGATAAGTATAGGATTATATAAGATATTTGAAAAACACACAGGACCAAAAATAGCATTTCTTGCAGCATTCTTCTTCATAGCATACAATGGATTCAGCTATGGTTGGATGGTTCAAATGGCAAGACAACAGATAGCCGAAATATTCCTTGTACTTCTTGTATGGCTAATGATAGACAGAAACATATCTCAGAACAAACGAAAACTGTTATACCTGATATTTGGTGTAGGACTGATATTATCTCACTATAGCGTAACATATCTGTTTATGTTTACCCTGCTTGCAACTATTGTCAGTCTGAATCTAATATCAAGTGGATTCGGTAATATCATAAATAACATACTGCTTAGATTTGGTGTTGTGAAGAAATACTTTGGAGATTATCTGAAAATTGAAAATCAAACTATTAGCCTGCCAATATCCCTATTCTTTATAGGATTCATAGTGGTATATTATAGTCTAACTGCAGACAGCAAACCTATAGGATCATTGTTTGATGCTATCCGCATAGTTGGAAAGAATGTTAATTCACTGATGGTTAAGGGTACAATTAATCCAATGATAGTGTTGGCAGCCCTTGGAGGACTGTTGATACTTCTAATTATACTGTATAAAATTTATACCATGCTTTCTAAGGATCAAAATCCTGATGATGTAAAGACATTCCCTGTGATTAGAAACTTTGTAGTTAAGCTAAAAGGAATGAGCCTTAAAAGAAAGCAATTGGCAATAGTGTTATTGACTGTGATTGTATTCTTACATATTTGGTGGCCATTTAGGTTTATGGATATTGTAAGTATAAATGCTCAAAGAGTAATCTTATTATCAGTATACTTTATTGTATTAGGATTTATAATGAATATTGTCAATAGAAAATATTTCCATTTTACAAAGGAATATAACGCATTTGCAATATTTAACCTTATAATCTTAGGTTGTGGACTGTTTATCCCAGCATTCCGTGGACAATTAAGTCTTCAAAGAATATATGAAGTAACATTTGTAGTGCTTGCACCATTTTGTATTATTGGAATGTATTACATATTCACTTCAATTATTAGCCTGGTAAGACATGTGCAGATGAGCGTTAACATTAAAATAACTTATAGGGCAATAGGAATATTCCTGGTGTTATTTTTCATATTAAATACAGGCCTCATAGATTTATATGCTGGTCAAACATCAACATTGCCTCTTGATACATCCATGGATGCACCAATATTCAGTCAGGGAGAATATGCAGGTGTTGCATGGTTTAATGAGCATAGAGGAGATAAAAATGACACTGTATTCTCTGATGCATTCAGCAACATACTACTGTATTGGCTAAATGATATCCGCACCACCAATCCTAAGAATATGTCGGATATGGAGCCCAATAGTTATTTATTCCTACGGTCACATAATATTAAGCATGAATCGTTCCTTTATGGTAATGGTGAATACATTCCATTAGAGGAAGGTATTAATAAGTCAAGTAAAATCTATGATAATGGAGATAGCCAAATTTATCAACGTTTAGTTAAATAACTAAACTTAAAACTATTTTTTTTGATTAATGAGATTTGATAAAATGAGTAAAGATACTAAAATATTATTTATGCATAATGCTGCAATGTGGTATAGAATACCCTTTTTTAGGATGATATCAGAAGAATATGATCTCAAACTAGTATTTACACACATACAGGTTATAGAAGATATTTATGATGATGATATTAATTCTAACATCCAAGGATTAGAGGATGTGGATTATTCCATATTAGCCAACAGCCATGGATTTGCCAAGGGATTGATAAGCAAAGCCTTTGGTGATTATGATATTCTTGTAGGTGGTAGCTGGGATACGTTAGTAGAATTAATCGAAACATTATTTCTGTTTATAATTACTAAACTTCGCAGAAAGGCATTCATCATTTGGAGAGAGGAATGGGGATGGAGGAGACCTTCTACAATTAAGGAAAAGGGTTTGGAAACTATGGTGAAGTTTATTACCCGACACATTGATGCAATGCTGGTTCCAGGACTGCTGCATAAGCAATACTTTAACAAAACAATAGGAGTTGCAGAAGATAAGATACATATAATGCCTAATGTCAGTAACATATCAGACAATATACAATATATCCAGAAGGAAGATAAACATAAAACGGTATTGTATGTGGGACGACTCATAGAACGTAAGGGAGTTATCTATTTACTGGAAGCATTCAATATGTTAAATGATGTATTGGATGATGTTGAATTAATTGTAATTGGTTCTGGAGAAGATGAGGATAAATTAAGCAAATATGTTCAGGACAACAATATGAATAATGTAGTCTTTACAGGACGTGTTGATAATGAAAAATTACGGGAATATTATATTAAAAGTAATTTAGTGGTTGTACCATCAATCAATCATCAAATGGCTGATCCATGGGTATTTGTTCTTAATGAAGCGATGTATTATTGCAATCCAATCATAGCTACAGATGCAGTTGGAGCAGCACCCGATATGATAGTAGATAATGGTTATATTGTAGAAGAACAAAATAGTGGGCAGTTATATGATGCTATGCTTAAAATATTATCAGATAATGATTTGGAGAAGAAAATGAGTAGGAAATCTTATGAAATAATTAAGGATAAATTCCAGTATAGCAATATGCTTAACTCATTTAAAAACACCATAGATACTGTATTAAAAAATAGAAAGAGTGAATGAATCGCTTATTTTCTTGGAAGTGCAAGTTTAATGTATTCATCATAATATTGAGGATATTTCTCTTTTAAGTTTATATTTAAGCTGTGCTGTTTATTTTCTTTTGAAATTCTTAGTTGACTATTTATAAATCCTTCTTTTTCTATTATTTTTAATAATTTTTTAGAATATGTATTTTCAGGATTATCTATACGTTCTTTCACATCCTGCAATACATCATCAAAGTTTAAATCCAATGTATTGTTAAGTTGGATTATTTCATCTATTGTTTCCTTTGCCCAGTCCAATAAGTTGATTTTGCATCCATCCTTTAGTAATTTAGTATCTGCATATCCTTTTTGAGATGTTATTTCTTCATTGATTAGGCTTTCTTCCTGCCATTTAGGATATGTTGATTCTTCTTTTATGAGAAGATATATTATGAAGATGTGCAAAAAGTCCATATCCTGCTTTGATATACCATATGTGTCAAATGTATTTATATCTACAGTTCTAATTTCCACATATAATATGCCATCCTCAGTTAATGATTCTAGGAAATTTGATGGATCTTTTGATTTGAGTCTTATCTGAGTATACAATTCTTTAGCCTCAGATAAGATTTCATCATCAATATATGATTGAACATCACAAGCAAAGTGTTCTACTGTGTCATATCGTGGATATAATTCTACGAGATTTTTATATCCACAACTGGCATTTCTAAATGATACTCCTTCAGTGCTGTAATATTCATCATCCCTCTTATGGTTCATCAGTTTTTTACAATCACATGTGAATGATTCATGGGAGCTTACTGAACATCCGGTTATGTATATTATCAGCCATTTGTATCGCAGATAATTTCTAACTATTTTAAGATATATTTGATCTTTAAATTCCTGATAAGTTAAATTGTAATCTTCGTGTTGGTATAATTTTCTTATTGTTTCTTCATCAAATGAGAAGTTATAATGTATCCCGGAGATTAATTGTTTTTTTGTTCCGTATTTATGTGCAAGTCCTATTCTGTATCTGAAGGATTCTTCAGATTTTTTGTCATTTCCATATATTGCTATTGGTATGTCTCTTGAATCAGGCAGTATGCATGGTAATGATTGTGTCCATAGATATTCATCTTCAGGTATTGTCTGGTTTACAATATCTGTTAGGAATGATAAAAAGTCATATGTTTCTTGTGTTGATTTGAATGTTGGAGTTACCATTTCAATCTGACTTTCAGAAAAATCGGTTGTTATTATGGGATTTTTTATTTTATCCCCAAATGCTGTTGGATGTTTGATAAGGGATAAGATTCCATCAGGGTTTGTACGTAATCCTTCACGTTCTAATCCGAAATTTGCAGATAATAAATCTTGTTTACTAAGTGCATTTTTTATAGTGTCAATATTAACTTGCATTTTCATAATTACTTATTTGTTTATAGTAATATAAAAACTTAACATTGTTATATAATGTTTTTTGGAAAAATAATAAATATCAAACAAAATTTAATAAAAAAAAGAAAATAATAAGATGGTTAACTGATATATTCAATTATTCGATTGGCAATAGTATTTACATCACTACTATATACATAGTCATATCCATGTGATTTAAGATAAACATCAGGATATGCTATACCCGTGAAGCTACTTGGACTGTAATTATCATCATGTGCACGTTTAAGCCAAGTTCTATTAGTTATATCTATTGATGAACCGGAATGGTATACAAAGAACAGCATACGATTTGCCTTGGCCCTCATGAAGCTACGAGTACATACATCATAGATAACACCAGCATCAGCACCACCAAATATCGATACCTGAACAGCATTTATTGGATAAACTTTTCCCCAGATTTTTGTATTATGAGCATTAGGTCCAACACCAACCATATGAGCTTCATATCCCTTATTTTCAAGAGCTTTAACTATTTGATTTATAAATGCAACATCCTTACTTGTTGAAAAGATATTATCCGATGTGATATATATAATCCGAGACTTAGGATTGGATGGATGCAATACCTTCCAATTATAAACTGAACATGTAGTTACAAGATAAGAAGAGGTTGAAACATCCAATATCTTAGTAAATATATAAATCATATTATAATATCCAATATTACCTAAACGTGTAGACATTGATGAAGGTGCTGTAGATTTAGAGTCCATATATGAAATTATGTTTTTTGCAAGTGAAACAAACTCTGAACTTGTTAATGTACCTTCTTTAAGTGTATCTGTCTGTGATGATGGTGCTTTAAAGTTTTTTATACTTACATTAGGGGTTTTTCCACTATTCAAATTCTTAATAGCTACAGACATCATGTACAGGAAATCCTGAACATGTAACTTTGAAGTTCCAACTGTAACATAGTCAATGACATTATTTGCCTCATACTGTGTTCTTAAAGCTATAGCTGCATCCCTTATCTGTGAAAATGTAAAGGAAGACTGTGTTTTAATAGTCAGAGTGTTGTTTGCCCTGTAAGATGAATAAGTTCCTGTTCCACTATAAACTGCAGATATAGTATATTTACCTGCAAAGAGATCTGATGCATCATATGTAAATGATGCTTTTCCATCATCCAGATTAACGGTACCTACAGTTTTTCCATCAATTTTAAATACAACCTTTCCATCAGACAAGTACTTTCCATTGACTTTATCTACAACTGTAGCTTTTAATAATACCTTGGTCTGATATGCACTTATAGCACTTACAGTCATCTTTGTTGCTATAGGCATTAGTGTTAATTTAGCATCCTTGGTTGTTTTAGTTGAAGCATATATTCCACTACCTGAATATACTGCAGATATTGTATAATTTTTTGCTGATAATGAAGCTGTACTGTATTTGTATGTAGCTTTACCGTTTGTTAGTGTTGATTTACCTACTGTTATTCCATTGACCTTGAATACTACTGTACCACCGTTTGCATATGTGCCTGTTGTTTTATCTGCAACTGTTGCTAGTAAATTTACATTACTTGAGACATATGCCACTCTGTCACTTACAGTCATTTTAGTAGTGTGTTGTGATGCGGTCTTTGTTTGTGCTGTATTATCTTTACTGATTTGTTTTGTATTTGTGTTTACTTTACTCTCTTCCATATTTATTGATTTGGAAGAGGATGATACTGTGTTTATTGTTGTATCATCATATGAATTATCCTGAGTGTCTGATACTCCATTTAAGTCTGAAGTACTATTTTCAGCAGCACTTACTGCTGAGATACTCAGTAGTATTGTTAATATTAACAATACCCATGATAACCTCTTAATATTTACACCTCAATTTTTTTTAATAGATATTACTTTTTCTTAAAATATTTCATATCATATTAAAGGTTGTTTATATATTAATTTTATTTTATTTAAAAACTTTGTCATTTTAATAGTATTAAAAAAAGGAAGGAGAAGTCTTGAAATAATATATAACGGACATAGCTGTTATTTAAAAAATATAAGTAATAATTTTTAATATTATCTTATCTACTAAATATTAATAGGTTGATTGAAATTATAGTAAGAACAAAAAATATTATCCTATCAAAAGTAACGAGTTATTAATTAATATAGAATAAAAAGATAAAAAAAGAAGATTGTTTATAGAATTTATTCACTGATAATATTTTAAATATAAATCCAATCATCAGGAAAATATAATATTAACTAATATAATCTATTATTCCCTTTACGATAGTATCGACATCATAGGAATATATGTAATCATATCCATGACTTAATAAAGTTTGATCAGGATTTGCTATTCCTTTAAAGCTACTTGGACTGTAATTATCATCATGTGCCCTTTCTAGCCATGAAAGATTGGTGATGTTTTTTGCAGTATATGGATTATATACAAAGTATACTAGACGATTTGCCTTTGTCCTCATGAAGCTACGAGTACATACATCATAAATGACACCAGCATCAGCCCCTCCAAATACGGATACCTGAACAGCATTGTCTGGCAATGATTTTGACCATATTTTTGTATTGTGTGTATTAGGTCCTACACCTATAGTATATGCTGTGTATCCATAGGATTTAAGCTTAGCAACTATCTGATTTATGAAGTTCAAATCCTTTGTTTTACTGTAGATATTATCCGTAGAGATGTATATTACTCTATCTGTTGAATTTTCTGGATGAATAGTCTGCCAGTTATAAACTGTTACTGTATTTGGAAGATATGTTGTTGTTGATACATCCAATATTTTAGAGTAGATGTATATAATATTATAATATCCCAGATTTCCCAGCGTTGTTTTGACAAATTCCGGCGCTATTGTGTGATTGTTCATGTATTCCAGTATTTCTGATGTTAACATCAGATATTCCTTTTTGGATAATGTTCCTTTCTTTATGGTATCATTATATGATAATGGATTATTATAATGTTTATATGATATGTTCAAGGATGTTTTGCTTTTATTGTTGTTTTGTATTGCTTGAAGTAATAAAGCCAGGAAGTCCTGTACACCCATATTTGATGATGCCACTGTTATTTCATCCAGTACATGATTAGATTCATACATATTTCTTAGATTGACTGCTGCATTTTTTATCTGAGTATAGGTGAATTCTTTAGTTTCTACTTCAGATATATTCATATCAGATATATTGATTGTATTTGTATTCTCTTGTGATATTTGTTGGATTGAGTCCCCATTTTTATTTATTGTAGTTTCATCAACTCCGATACTGGCAACATTATCACGACCTACGTCAAAAAATACTGCTTGATCTTTATCAATTACATTATATTCATCAGTTGTATTTACAGCCAATGGCATGATGGTCAAGGTAGAGTTTGCCCAATTTTCTGATAAGAATTTTGTTCCTGAGTATGTGGTTGAGATTTGGTATGTTTTGGATGATAATCTAGATGCATCATAGTAAAGATATGACTTACCACTGGTTATATTTGAGGTACCTACTGTTTTTCCATTGAGTTTAAATACTACTACTCCCTCATTGACATAAGTATGATCCACTTTATCGGCAACGGTTGCAACTAATGTGACATTCTGTCCATAGTATATGTTTTTTTGTGATGCAGTCATTGATGAAGCTCTTTTAATGATGCTTAATGTTCCTGTCATTTGCTTATCATAGGAAAGTTTTGTTCCTGCATATATTGCAGTTATAGTATAATTTTTTGGAGAAAGGCTGGATACATCATATTCCAGATTTGCCTTTCCATTGATAATGTCTGCCGTACCTACAGTTATACCATTAATCTTAAATACTATTAGACCTTCTGATAGGTAAGAATTCATTAATTTATCCACTATTGTTGCAGTTAAAGTTACATTTGTATATGAATATACTAATTTATTGCTTACTGACATCATTATTGGTCTTTTAACTACTTTCAAAGTAGCTGTTGAATCACATTCCAAATAAGTGGTATCACTAGTGTACTTTGCATAAATAGTATATGTATTTGAAGATAATCCTGATATATCATAGGTGAAATTTGCAAATCCATTGGTGATATTGGATTTTCCAATAGTTATTCCATTTATTTTAAAAACCACTCTTCCTTGATTAATCAAATTGTCATTTTGCATATCTTGAACTTTAGCAGTGATTGTTATGTTTGTTAAAGCATATGCATCCACCCGTTCAACAGTCATACTTGTTGGAATTAGATTATTTTCTTCAGTTATTGAATTATTGTTAATTGATGAATTATAATCTGAATTAACAGACTTATTATGATTTACAGCATCAGATGAATTTAATTTATTTATAGAATCAATGCCGGAACTTTCTTGATATATGTTTTCTTCATAAGAAATAGAACCGACTTCATTTTCATTAATATTCGTTTCATCAGCCAAATACTTATTATTAGCATCAACACTACTCATGTTTGTATCTGCTGCAACAACTATTGAACTAGTAAGAAATACCAATAGAAGTGTTGTTAAAATTAATAATCTCTTAATTATTACACATCCATAATCTGTTTGAAATTATTTAGTAAGTAATAATATGTTTATAAAAAATAGATATTAAATGTTGTCATTAGAAAAAAGAAGTTAAATAGGGTTATTTATTTGATATACGATTTATTATTGCTTTAGAGTATAGTTTAGCTATTTGATATGAGTATTTTGGTAGGGATAAGTAGTAATTTTTTTTATGTTTCTTTATGAATTGAAGATTTGTTTTGATGTGATTATACTCAGTTTTGAATGTTGAATTTTTATGTCTGGACATTCCCACCTTATGCCATATGATTGAACTTGTTACCGTCACTATTTTATATCCCCTATTTTTAACATTTATTGCTAAATCCACATCTTCACATCCAAAGAAGAAATCAGTATCCAGGCAGGGCTGTGGTATGGCATCCCGTTTAATTAGTAATCCGGCACCAGATACCCAGTCACATTCAATGACCTCTGCATCCAAATCATAACGTTCTTCCTCCATTATACTATGATGTCCTGGAAAGTGTTCTAAATCAACGACACTACCAATACACCATATTTCTTCATGTGAATTATTGTAGTCATAATAATAGAATTTTGGTCCTATTATTCCTATTTTTTCATCAGATACTGCTACTTGTATCATGTTTTCTAGAAAATCAGGATCAACTATTGTATCATTATTTAACAATAGTACATAATCAGGATTATCATATTTTAATGTGTATTCTACTGCAAGATTATTTCCCTTAGCAAAGCCATAGTTTTCATAGTTTTCAATTAAGAGCAAGCCCTTTTCTTTATCTGTAGAAGTATAATTTACTTTCTTGAATTCATCTTCCATTATATGTGTAAAATTCAATGGCTTGTTGTGCTGATATTTTGTGTATTCTGTTTCAACAATTATTTCACCATTTGCATATCTTGTTATTTGTTCTATTGAATCGTTTGATGAATTGTTATCAACTACTATAACATTATAGTTTGGATAGTTTATCTGATAAAGTGATTCCAGTGCCTCTAATGTATCATCATAGCCATTCCAATTTAATAATATTATTGTTACCAATGGTTTTGTCACTTTAATCCTCTTCTTCTAAAATTCTATATATATGGTTTAATAATCGTTGTCCGGAATGTTCCAAAGTCCAGAAGGAATTGATGTATTTTATTCCTGTTTGTGAAAATCTATTCCACATTTGTTCATCTGTTGATAATTTAATTATTGCATTAGCAAATGCTTTTTCATCACGCTGTGTTAAAAGTCCAGTTTTATTGTGTAAAACCGTTTCTTTTACTCCTCCTTCCTTTACACCCACTACGGGTGTTCCACATGCCATTGCCTCTAAAGGCACATATCCAAATGGTTCTAGATATGGTGAATATACTACTAGTTTAGCCTTATTATATAATCGTATTAATTCATCGTCTGATATCATGGAGAGTATTTTTAATTCAACCTCTTTTTCTTGTGCTAGTTGTTTTAAGAAATCAACCCACAGCTGGTCGCTGCTATTTCCAACTATTATTAGTTTTGGCCTAGTGGCTTTTGGAATTTGTGCAATTGATTTTATTAAAAAGTCAAATCCTTTTGGTGGAATACATGTCCCTACAGATAACACTACATTTTCTCGTCTAAGATTTAATGGATGGAATTTTTCAGTATCTACTCCAATATATGATACGTATGAATTTTTTCCATATTGTCTTAGAATATTTTCATGACTAAAGTATGAATTTGCAAGTATATTTGTTGAATATTCAGCTAATTCCCTATCTTTATCATAATCTCTTGTTTCTATGTAATTAACAAAGTAATTTGCAAATGGTTTAATTAATGGATTGTTAAAGAATCCTGATTTGGTTTTTTGATTATTGACCTTTGTTAGTATTTCATCCCTTCTTACTGGTTGTTGACAGTAGTATACAGTAGTTTTAGTTAGGTATTTCAGTATGATAGGTGTCATTGTAAATTGGTCCTGTTCACAATATACTATATCATAATCAGATTTGTTTAAATCCTCTGCAATTTGAATTTCTGCATTAAATACATTGTTTACAGATACTCTTCTTATAATTGCGGGTACATAGGAAAATATTGAGTAAAGTTTTTCCCTGAAAAAACTTTTTTTTACGTTATATAAATAAATATGATTTGCTACTTCTTCTAATGGAAGATAGTCTTCATTTGCTGTTTCAGGAATATATACATCCACGATATGACCGTGTTTTGTTAGATATTGAATGTATGTATATAATGATCGTTTTGCTCCACCTGAGGGTAGATTATGAAATACTGCAATTTTCAATTGTTTTTTATCCATTCATTTAATCCTCCAATGATAGTATTTCTTATTATCTTTTATTAATATTATTTTATTATTTAGCTTTTATACCACTTATTAAAGCTTTAATTAATGTTTTAGAATATTCATAATCTTTTACTATATTAAAAAATGATTCCTTGCCGACATAGCAAAGTATGTAAATTAAAAACTTATAGTAGATTAAACCAGTAGTATGTCTCTTCATGTATAATATTCTGTTACGTGTATGGTAATATATGCGATTCAATGATTTTATAGATGAACCTTCCTTATGATATATACATCCATAATCTGAAACTTTTAATTTATATGATTTTTCACGTGCACAAGTTGACCAGTCAACATCTTCCCAATACATAAAATAATCAGTATCCATAACTCCCAAATCACGCAACACACCAATACTCATTAAAATACAGGATCCTGTAATAAAATCATAATCCTCCACGGCAGTTTTATCCCGTACAGCACTGCACTCACCATGAACCAGATCAACACATCCACCACCAACTGTTTGCATTGATTCAGGATTATCATAATAATAATGAGTACATCCAACAAATCCTATATCATCATCTTGTTTAATTTTATCCAATAATGCATCCAGAAAATCCTCTGAAACAACCGTATCATTATTTAATAACAACACATAATCAGATAATTTATTATTTATCAAATATTCTAATGCAACATTATTACCTCCAGCAAAACCTGCATTATTATCATTTAAAATAAATAATAAATTAATATTATCTTCTTTTATGTAATCATCAAGCAACGATGCATCAATCGTATCGAATGAATAATAATTCTGATTATTAAGATAATTCCCAATATAATCAATAGAAGATTTTTCTGAATCATTATCAACCAAATAAATGTCAAAATATTGATAATTAAGATTTATTAAAGATTTTAAACATTCAACAGTATCTTCATGACCATTCCAATTTAAAAGAACTATTGATACCTTATCATTAATAATAAAACCTCCCATTACTTAGATTATATGAAAACATCCAAATTAATGAAAAAGTACTTATTCAATTTTTACATCAACTTTCTTTTTGACATCCTCACTTTCTACATCAGAATCAACCGAATCCACTTCTGAAACAACAACATCAGAATCAACAATTTCCACATCAGAATCAACTGAATCTATTTCTGAATCAACATCAGAATCATCTATATCTATATCCACATATTCAATTTTATTATTAAAATAATTGTCAACCATATCCAATGCATTATCTTTTAGTTCTTTAAACATATCTGATTCAATTGCCATTTTTAAAGCAAATCCAGCCACAAATCCACCTGCAAACAATAAAATACTTCTTGTTGTATCATTATCTTTGTCAATTCTCACCATACTATCACCCTTAATTCAATTTTTTAATAAATTCATACTTACTCATAATATTTTTTCATCAAAATAAATATAACATTACTTAGTATTATATATATTAAGATAAATATTTAAGATTATAAATAAAACATTTGAAAGTTGATGGATATGACACAATATGAGAAGTACCATTATCGATTTGAAGACCTTAAAGAAAACAAAGGAATCAAAAGAGTAGACATCATATTACACGATGACGATGAAATGACAATAGAATATAGTGGCAAAAAAGGATATAATACAGAAGGATTTGATTATCCTCTATTTAACAGAAAAGAAAAAGATGAAGAAACATCCTGGTTTTTATACAGGGTAGAAGAAATAATAGATGGAGAATTTGAATTACTGGACCAATTAAGATCACCAATAGAAGCTGATGAAAAACAAATGACACACTATATTAAAAAACAAGTAGAAATATACTGTTACAAAGAAGAATAAACAAGGAGTAATCTAAATTGAAGAAGTACACATGTATATTTCCGGGATTGTATAATTACATACTGACCAAAGATGTTGGAATGATACCATACACATTATCCGATGAATATCAGACAGTTATTGCAACATATGACAATGACAATTACACATACCTAGAAGATACATTGCAATCAACAAACTTCAAACTAGATTACATTGAAAAGACTGAAAACGAAAAAAAGGATGTTATAAACTATCTTAAAAATAACTCCAAAGATATAGACATATTACAATTATATCATCTTAGATACAATCTTTTACCATGGTATATCATAACATATAAACTTAAAAACAGGAACGGATTAATATACCTAAAATTAGATGCAAATAATAATATTATTGATTTTTTATTAGAAAGAAAAGGAATATTACCCGCTATGAGACGATTATATGTAAAGATGATATTCCAATTTATTAACTGTATAAGTATAGAAACAAAACGAAATTATGAAAAACTAGCCCGTAGCCAAATTGTAAGCCCTGACAAACTATTATACTTACCAAACGGCATCCAAAAATCATCAGTAAAGATAGACAATAAAGAAAAGATTATATTGTATGTAGGATATGTGACTAAGAAGAACAAGTCAATAGACCTATTATTAAATGCAGCAAGTAAAATTGACTTGAATGATTGGAAAATACTTCTTGTTGGAGAAATAAAAGAAGACATGACTGATTTTATTAGAGAATTCTTTGATAAGAACGCACACCTTAAGGATAAGATAATATTCGAAGGCTACGTACGTGATAAAAAAATACTTGCCCAGAAATATGCCAAATCAAGCATATACTGCTGCTTATCAGAAAGTGAAAGTTTTGGACTGTCAACATTAGAAGCAGCATACTTTGGAAATTACATCATATCAACCAATGTAGGCTGTAGTCCAGACATTATAGAAAAAACAGGTTATGGAAAAATAATAAATCATGAACTGGAAGATGTTACAAACGAATTGAGAAATTGCATTGATAATTGGCAGAAAGTTAAAGAAAATCCCTATACCCATCAAAAGACCATATATGATAATTATAACTGGAAAAATATCTGTAATAAACTTAAGAAAAAGTTAGAAAAATAACCATCAAATATAAAATAATTTTATCTTATATTGTAAAATAAAATAAAAAAGGTGAAGAATTGAAAAATCGTATAATTAAGATTATTTCTTAAATTTAATTATACTTGTAGAGAAGTATTTTTTATTATCTACAAATCCATGAATAATTTCTTCATTTTCCATGGTACAATTTTGTACTGAAATTATTTCCTTCTCTCTAGGATCCTTATTTATACAATCTTCCAATACATCCAAATGTCGGGAGGTTTTCATTGCAACTATAGTGTCAACATATGGCAATATTTTTGGTAGTCTATCATCTACTTGCGGTACAACAACCATTATGTCATCCTGTTCTGTAAGTTGTATGCCTGCTGTTGTTGAACATGCTGTCATAGCAGTAATACCTGGCACCAGTACTACTTCCACACCCTTCTTTTGTAATAGTTTTGAAACATAACTGAATGTACTGAATACTGTTGGGTCACCAAGTGTTACAAATACAACATCCAAGCCTTCTGATAATTTGTCATATAGCATTTCTGCCGCATCATTCCATGACTTGTCTAGTTCTTCTTTGTCTTCTGTCATTGGAAATAGTGGCTGTAATATTTCACATTCTGTTTCTCTTTCATCTATTATTGGTTGAACTATCTTTAATGCCACACTAGGTCTGCCACTGCGTGATTGTGGAGCAAATATTATGTCTGTTTCTTTTATAATTCTAGCTGCTTTTAATGTTACAAGTTCTGGATCTCCTGGTCCAACACCTAATCCATATAATTTTCCTACTGTCATAATTTCATCCTATTTTAAGTTAAAAAATAAATACAAATATTTTATTAATTAAAAAATCTTCAAGTAAACTTTAATCTATGTTTAATATCTTTTTATACTATTATTATTAGAATACTAAAATATATAATTTTAAAGATATTTTTACAGAATAACAGAAATATATTAAAATGAAACTGATTTAGAAAAACACTATATAACTATGAAGTATAAATATTATAGTTATGAATACGATATTTTGTCCAAAATGTGGAATGATAAAAAACAAGTGTGTATGCTCAAAAAGTGAAGAAGAAGAAAAACAACACCATTCTCTTATAGAAAGACCATCACAAGAAGAAAAAGAAGAATTACAACGACAACATCCAGATATTGATGAAGAAATAATAGAATACTTCCCATTTAAACAGGCAAGACACAACCAATTAGAACTCATAGAAGAAATAATCAATGCCTTTGACAACGATAAAAAGTACATTATACTAGAAGCAGGAACAGGAACTGGAAAATCAGCAATAGCAGCAACGGTTGCTCAAATTCTACAGCCAGCATATATTCTTACAATGACGAAACAATTACAAAGACAATATGCAGATGAATTTGGATATCCCCAAGTTAAGGGAAGAAATAACTTTAATTGTCTAGATAGTGGTGGCTTAAATTCATGTGCACTTGGAACATGTCAGACAATGCGCACAACAGAAGAATTCTCTTGTCCGTATGGAATTAAAATGGAAAAGAAAGGACAACAGGACATTGCAACATATGACCCGGAATCATATTATAATACACCATTTTCTTTCAATTCATCAGAAAAATGTCCCTATTGGAATCAAAAGGCTATTGCAATAGAAGAACCTGTAACCTTATTAAATTATGATTATGCATACCTTGAATTAAATTATGTACAGCATTTTCAGAAAAGAAATATAATGATTCTGGATGAAGCACACAATATAGAAGATAAGATAATGCATAAACTAGAATTAAACCTATACAATAAACAATTACAGAAAGACATACAAGAAACAATACCTCGACAGATGAGAAACTACACAGATATTAAGGATTGGATAGCATTTCTTGAAGCAATATTTGATGAATATAATAAGATCAATACAAAAAGGTTAACAAAACAGAAAGGAGACCGTATAGAACATACAAAAAGAAAAATTAAAGAAATAACACAAAATATTAAAAACAATCCAGAGGATTGGGTAGTCTCCCCTGATGAATCTTCAGTATCCTTCAAACCATTAAAGGTAGATAAATATGCAAAAGAAACTCTTTTCCAATATGCAGATAAAGTACTGTTTATGAGTGCAACAATACTTGACAAAAACCTATTCTGCAAATGGCTGGGATTAGATCCTGATGAAGTATACTACATAAATAGTGAAAGTCCATTCAAAAAAGAATACAGGCCAATACATATGCAACTTGTTGGACCAATGTCAAAAAGAGCATTATGGCATACAGCACCAAAAACAATACCGGTATTAAAAGAAATAATGGATAAGCATAGAGATGAAAAAGGACTGGTACACACAAATAGTTATAAATGCCAACAATATATTACAGACCATATAAGAGAAGAAAGAATACTGTCACATAGCTCCGAAGACAGGGAAAAAGTACTGGCAGAATTTGAAAAGTCACGAAATCCATATGTACTTGTAAGTCCATCCATGAGTGAAGGGGTAGACCTGCCCTATGAGAAATGTCAATTCCAAGTAATATACAAGGTACCATACCCATATCTTGGTGATAAGCAGATTAATGAACGTAAGAACATAGACCCTGAATGGTATGCTTACAAGACAATAATGACACTGATGCAGGCATATGGACGTGGAATGAGAGCAGAAAATGACCATTGCGACACATATATCCTAGATAAGAATATACAAACAATACTAAGAAATAAAATGTATAGAAAACTAATACCAAAATTCTTCAAAGAAGCAATAACCACATAAAGCATTCCCCCTGTTTAAAATCAAAATTTGGTGTAACCAATGCAAAATCCATCATTTATATCCAAAATTGTTAAATCAATTCTAAAAAATACCAAACCAGAATATATGACTTCACAGGATAAAATTGAAGAATATTTAGCCAATAAAAAGGATGAAAAAGTAAAAACTATCTTTAAGACAAAAGAAGTGGGAATGCTTAAAAATATATTCTTTGGAGATGAAAATAATTCAAGCATAATAATATACATTCATGGTGGAGCCTACATAAATCAATTGAACATACAACACAAGATATATTGCTATATATTAAATAAGCTATTGAAAATTCCAGTAATTGCACCAATATATCCCTTGGTCCCAAATCATGACTATAATGAGAGTTTTGAATTAATAACTAACCTTTATGCTACTTTAGCAGATAAATATGATAAAATCATATTCATGGGTGATTCAGCAGGTGGAGGATTTATACTAAGCTTTTGTCAATATATCAATACGACAAGTATGAGAAAGCCTGACAATATCATTGCAATATCACCATGGGTTGATATCTCAATGAAGAATAATTATGACGATACAGATGATGTGATTCTTGGAAATATTGGACTTAGAGAAATTGGAAAAAAATGGGCAAATAATACAGATACAAGAAATTATATGGTCAGTCCACTTTATGGGGATAACCATAACCTTCCAAAAACATTAATTACCACAGGTACTGATGAAATATTTTACCAAGACATTAAAGATTACTATGAAAACCTAATAAAAAACCATGTTGATGCAAAACTAATAATTGGTGAAAAATTATTCCACATATATCCAATGTTTCCAATACCAGAAGCGTTAACTGTGTTAAAAGAAATAAAAAAAGAAATA
>SUTR01000039.1 GCA_015062825.1 Methanosphaera stadtmanae | reverse complement strand
TTAATTAATTATACTACCATATATTACTATATTCTATATTAATTTGAATTCTTAGGGATTTATTTAAAAATCCAAAGTTCGTCCACCCCTACTGTCATTTACATCACCTGATTGATTATTGTTATCAGGACCTGACGTATTTGGAGTTATTGGTTTAGGGGGCCTTTGTTCATTTTGTTTATATTCTGCTCTATCTTCCCTTGCAGTAGCAGCTACTGCTCTTACATCAGCCCATTGTCTGATGGACATTATTTGTTCTGCCTGTGTTACACTAAGAGGTACTGTGTTGTTTATTGCATTTTCAAAGTCTTGCATTGTTATGCTTCGTTCATCAGCAAAGGCATCAAATAATCCCATGATAACTATCTGTTCAATTTCTGATCCTCCAAATCCTTCAGTGAGATTGGCCAGGTGTTCTAGTGATGAATCATCAATGATAAAATCACCTATCACGTCAGGTTCGGTTAATCTTGATTCAAGGTGTACTTTGAATATTTGTTTTCTTTCATTGAATGTTGGAAGATCTATGAAGAATATTTCATCAAATCTGCCTTTACGCATCATCTCTGAAGGCAATCCATCAATATTGTTAGCTGTTGCTACTACAAATACTGGTTTTGTCTTCTCCTGCATCCAACTTAGGAATGTTCCAAATATGCGGCTGCTTGTCCCACTGTCACCACCATTATTTAATCCTGAGAATCCTTTTTCTATTTCATCAATCCAAAGGATACAGGGTGATATTGCTTCTGCTGTCTTTATGGCTTCTCTCATGTTGGATTCACTGTTACCCACGTACATGTTAAATACCTTTGAAATGTCAAATCTTAATAGTGGCAGATGCCACATGGAACTGATGGACTTTGCAATTAGACTTTTTCCACAACCCGGTACTCCTGTTAATAGCACTCCCTTAGGTGATGGTAATCCATAGCGTTTTGCTGAACTTAACCAGGACTTGTCTCTTTTATGTAACCATTTCTTAAGATTTTCCAATCCTCCTACATCATTAATATTTACTGTTGAATCAACATATTCAAGCAAATCATTTTTCTTGATAACCTGACTTTTCTCCTCCAATACCAAATCTACATCTTGAACATCCAAACATCCATTATCAACCATTGCACGTGCAAAGGCATTTTCTGCTTCCTGTAATGTTAATCCTACTGCTGCCTTTACTAATGATTCCTTTTCTTTATCATTGAGTTGTATGTTAAGATTTCCACCCTGATTTGCATAAATTATTTCATCAAGTACTTCCTCTATTTCATCGGCTGTTGGTAATTCAAAATCCATGACTGTAACATCTTTCTTTAAATCATCAGGTATTGAAAATGTTGGTGATACAAAAATTACATTCTTTGGCTGCATGCTTTGCTTTAAGTTTGGCATTAAATCCTTGAGATTTCTTATGATATTATAATCTAGGCTACCATTTGACTTTTCACAGAATACATGAAAATCAAGTATGATAAATATAGCAGATTCATCATATTCCTTTATGAACTTTAATGCTCCTATCTTTTCTAGTGTATCCTTTTGTATTAAGCCATTCTGGTCACGAAATCCTTCCGATAACTTCCATACATATACATTTCTGACTGTATGTATTAAGTCAGGAGTTGTTACAATTCGGGTTAAATCATTTATTAATCGTTCCTCTTCATAAGTGGTAATGTTTATAAATGGAAATCGGGCTCTTAGAAGGTCACATAATTCTTTATCAAATTTATTCATCATAATCCCCAATATCATTATTATTAATCAATGATATGTTTTAAAAAGTATATATACTTAAATGTGATTAATTTAGAATAGAAGAATCATTTGAATGTATTTTAAGAAAAGAATTAATAATTAAAGCAATAGAAATAATTATAACTATAAGATTATTTGAAAAAGTATATGATAATAATTTTTAATGGAGAAAATAAAAATGGATGAAAACACTTCCATATGGAAGATTACACATTTATGGTGGATTTTAATCTCTTTCATATTTCTATTTAATGGTTTTGGATTATTATATGCAGGATTTAAGACAGATGAACGTTTATGGAAAATTGAAGGAACAATATATGAAGTAATAGTACTGTTATTTATAATTGCAGTTAGTATCCAACCTAATTCTAGTCTTTCATCATTTATTACTGGAATTTATCTTTTATCATGGATTATTTCAATTATCAGATCATTTGTGATTAGAAATCAATATCTTGAAAAAATTAGACATGACAAATATCAAAACAGTAGATATAGTCATAAAAATGGATTTAATGAAGACATTACAAAAGCAAACACATCCAACAGTATTAGTCAGGCAATTTATTCAGGCAATGAAAATAGTCAAGTATATGAAAAGCCAATAAATAAAAAACAAATAGAAGACTTGAATATAAATCAAAGAGAGCCTATTAAGCAGGTAAATATCAATAATGCACCACTGGATGTAATAGCACAACTTCCAGGATTAGATGTCAATAAGGCAGAAAAAATTATAAGATTTAGAGAATCTGGTAAAGCAATTAATTCTCTTGATGAATTAAAGAACTTATTGGAACTGGATGATAATCAAATTGAACAAATAAAAGAATATGTTATCATTACACAGGTAAATAATAAAAGTCAGAGAAAATTAGACTTATAAACTCCATTATCTTTTTTAAATGGAACTAAAAAAAAATTGAAAAAAAAGAGTTATGTCAAGACCCACATTATAGGGGAAATTAATTTATTTACTTTATTGTAGTACGAATCCACCGTTTGGTGATATTACTTGACCTGTTAGATATCCTGCTTCAAGTATGTATCCTAGTGCACCTGCTATATCTTCAACATCACCTATTCTTCCAATTGGTATTGTTGCTGCTAATGCGTTGAGTTCGTCCTGATTTACTCCTCTAAGCATATCAGTCATTATCATTCCGGGTGCAATAGCATTTACTCTTACTTTTCTTGGTGCAAATTCTAGTGCTAATGCACGTACTAATCCAATTACACCGGTTTTTGCTGCACAATAATCTGCTTGGTTGATTACTCCTGTCATTCCACCTACACTTGCTGTACATACTATTGCTGTTTCACGATCTACCATGTATGGTAATGCAAGGTGACACATGTGCATCATACTTATTAGGTTTGTGTTAATTACTTTTTCATAATCTTCCGGTTGAAGGTCTATGAAGTTACAGTTGTTTGTTATTCCCGCATTGTTTACCAGGGCATCTATTGTATCGCCGAAGGTTTCTATTGTTGTTTCTACTAGTTTTTTACAGTCATCGAATTTACTTACATCTGCTTGTACTGCTATTGCATCTACATCATATTTTGTTTTTATTTCTTCGATTATGTCTTCGGTTAGTTGTTTTGATGAGTCACTTCTATAGTTTATTGCAACGTTATATCCTAATTCTCCTAATTTTAGTGCCATTGCTTTTCCTATTCCTCTTGATCCACCAGTTATTATTGCATTTTTTGCCATTTAAATATTTCCTCCAATATAATAATTTTTTTTGAGTTTAATGTTTGTTATAATTATATTTGTAAACATTGTTAATAAAACTTTCTATAATTTATCATTATTTATCATTATTAATCTATTAATTCATATAAAATAATAACATAATTTTATTCAATGAATCAAAAAAGTTTATAAAAATAGTATTTTTAAATAAGAAGATTAAATAGAGTTCATTCTCTATTTAACTTCCAGCTTTGGAAAACTTGTTTCTTCAACATACTTCTCAATATCCGGATTTAATTCCAATGCCAATCTGAGTGTTATATTATAGTATACTTCAACTTCTTGCTTTGTAGGTTTGTAATCATTTGAAATGCATTGTGTGTGAATGTGAATAATATTATATCCCTTATTTTTGTATATTATGAATAATTTTCCAATATTATCCTCCAAGAGACTTAGTAACTTATATTGTTTATTAACTGCTAATTTATCATTATCATGTATACTTTTAATGAAATTATCCGGAATATTATACTCTACCAGTTGCTCTTGGTTAATGTAGTATTTGTCTATTCCATAACTGTTTAATCTTGTCAATGCAATAATTTCAGTTGCCTTGACTAACTTTAATATTGCTTCCTGATATTTCTCTTCTTCCATACGCCTATGTGCATTACTTATATTGTTTGCAATTCTATATGAATATCCTGTAAAGTTTTTCTTCTTGAATTGCCTTATTGCATTAATGTTATTTTTAAGCTGCTTGGAAACATCTTTCACATCCTCTAAATCCAATAATTGATTGACATTTGGCGTATAATACTTTAAACAATCATAATGCTTATAAAAGATTATGAAGTTTTCAAGCTTTTTCTTTTCTTTAGGTTTTATATTTGATTTGTGCAATAATTTTAATGCACTTTCATATTGATATTTATTAAATTCTTGTACAACATCCTCAAGTTCATAATGACTCTGTTCTGATTCTGTTAGTTTAGTTTGCTGCGTGCTTATCTCATTTTTAAGATTTCTTATAATAAGATTGTTTCTTGTTGCATATATTGTAAGTAGTATTGTAAGTGTTTTACTTGCATATGTTAAATCTATAATGGATTTCTTATTGATTATGTCTTTTAGCTTATCATCAAATATATGTTGTATTATTGTCTTATCCAATTGTTTGTCTATTCTTACTATTTGAATATTATCCTGCAGAGAAGATAATTTTTCTTTATTGTTTGAAATTCCAATTAATAATAGATATACATTTGTGCTTTTTTTATCAGATATTAACTTATGCATATCATTTTGGAATCTATCATCATTGGTGATGTCTATTACATCATCAATAGCAATTATAATATTTTCTTCCATTTTCATCATCTAAAATAACTGTTTAGATGATTAGATTTGCTTGCTAAGAAATTATTAAATCATTTACATTTAACCACTTTAATGTGTAATTGCCTATATTGCTGATAATGTTATCATTATCATCAGTCAGCAGCACCCCATTATTATGTATTGCAATAGATATTGCTGAAGATTCACATTTACCAAAACATGGCCCTAATTTACCAGTTACTATTGACTTGTAGATTTTATGTTCATCTGTACGTATTTGCATATCATATACTTGAATGATATCATGTTTTTTAGAATATAACATCTTTTTTATTAATTTAGAATTATTTTGTCTGATAAATTCATCATATACTTGTTGAGGTAATATATATTCATTATTTGATTCTTCAATAAATTCCATATTATCCAATAATATATTTAAACAACAGACACATGTTAAAACTATTTTTTTACTCATTAAATCATCCATAATTATTCTGTATTTTGTACAAATGCATCTAATAAAAATTCATCTCTTTTTCCTTTTGAGATTTTTTTATCTTCAAATGCCATGTTAGTCAATCTAATGTAATTACCAATTAACTTATTTTTTTTATGAGTATGTGGTTCATATAATGTTTGTTCATATCCCCTTTTTTCTGCTTCATAGGTAATTCCAGGAAGATAATCATCATATTCCCATTGTGTTATTTTTCCAAGCATTTTAAGTCTTCTTAACATAGCCTTATGACTTATTTGGAAATATTGTTCTGTTTTAATTATATTATCCAAATCCCATTGTTCAATGTTGTTTTCACGTTCATAATTTAGTAATGCTCCATTAGACATTAGCAAACATGATGCAAATTGATTTGCCATTTCTTCATTTTCACTTTCACTAATTGTAGAACTGATAACAAAGGCATCCTCATATAACAGATGGTATAATTCGTGAGCTAATGTAAATCTTTGACGACCGTATGAATGTGTTGCATTGATAAAGATGATTGTCTGATCTCTAGTTTTTTTGGATGATCCACTAATGTCCCCATCCATCTTTATAAATACTATGGATAGATTTTCTATTTTGTTTTGAACTACTGTAAATATGTCAATTGGATCATTTTCATTTAATCCCCATCTTCTTCTACAATCATTTGCCTTTTCACACAGTTCATAATAATATTCTGAGACTTCCATTTTAATCACTATTATCTTCATTTGTTATATCTGTTAGAAATTCCAGATTTTTTATTATGCGATTCATTTGTGCTATTGTATTTAAATCAATATTTTTTACTTCTGATCTAAATGCAAAGTTTGACTGTTCGTATTCCATATTTCCATCTAAGATATACTCTTCAGGGCAATTATATAGTTCACATAATTTTTCAAGTGATGAAACTGTTAAATTACGAGTATTATTTTCTATCTTAGCTATTTGTCCTTGATTGTATCCAAGATAATTAGCTACTTGTGATTGTGTAAAACTATAACTTTTTCTTAGCTTTTTTAGTCTATCACCTATTGTTTCATCCATAATTTTCATCCTCTTATTTTGCATTCATAATCTTTAATTAATATATTGACATAAATACTATATAAATTAATCCATAATTATATTCCACAATGTACTTTTTTTCAATGCATATTAATTAAATTTCAATTAGTCATAACTTCCAATTATATGTAACATTCACCTACAAATTATGCTTAAACTGATAGAATAATGATATTTTAGCATATTTTTTTGTAGAAAAAAGATTTTTAAACATAACGTTTTATGGCTTATTTATTATAATTATAATAATAGTATTTATGCCAACATTTATATATAACTTAATAGATATCAGAATATGTAAATCAATTTACAATATAATAATCCATAAATAAAACCTCCTATTGAAAATAAAAAAATATAAAATAATCTTTAAAACTTAAATTAAGGTGATTAAAAGATAATTTTTATTAAAAGAATAATTAATTATCCAATATAAATAATTTATGAAAATATTAATGGAATAATATGCCATTAAAGTTGAAAGAATTATTGTTCATATATGATATTTAGAAAGTAAGCATTAAGAAGGGAATGATTAAACAAAAAGATGATTAAAATGACAAAGATAAATATAGTTAATTTAAGTAATACTGACTGGACTTATAATTTAAGACATTCAACCAGCAAAAAAGAGGATAAACAAGGAAATACTAAAAAATATAAGAATTATAACAGTTACTTCCCAAATATATTAAGCAACATAATAGAAGCTGAAAATTACATTTATTTATATGAACACTTTGAAAAAATATGCGTCACAGCTATAGAGCCACCCAATAGTTATACATATAAGAAGATACGGCTAAACAGCATTAATAAAACATTAAGATCAGACAATAATGCACATAAGAAAATTACAATACCCAAGAAATTCTGGGATATCGAGGATAATGATTTAATTCATATCAAATTACATATGCAAAAGGATTATCTGTATCCAGAATACCCCCTTATTACAATAGAATTAATAGAAAATTAAGAACTACTTAGATGAGATTCAATCTCATCTAATTTTAAATAAATACTAATTCTAAATCAATCACACATCTTATTTTTATCTTATTTACCTTAAATTTATTAAACAAGTACTTCACATATACCAATTGATAATAAAAAAGAAAATTAAAACATTATCAGAAACTGTTGAATAGAATTAAAAGTAATTACTAATTCAACAAATAAAAAATATTAAAAAAAGCTATAAGTATTTATTAATAAAAAAACAATTTAATATTATGATACAGTTTTAACAGTGATATTATGAATAACAATAAACCCCAAGAAATCATCACAAAGATAATCCAAAACAAGAAAGTAGAAGAAAACTATTCATGGAATCCTAACGACAAATATTACTGTGAAAATGAGGATAAAAAGTTAATTAATAGTTATACAAAGCAAAATAGACCATTAACTGACAATGACTTTAATGAATTCTATAAGGAATTGTATGTATTACTTAAAAACAGATATCATAATAAGTTTTATCCTGAAGTAATGAACAGACAGAATAGACTAGAATATAAACTTAGAGGACAAGCAATAATAGATGACATACCATTAGACTTAATCGTAAAATACACAGTCAAAGCTACAAGTACCCATATCACATTTAATGTGGATTTCATTACAAAAAGACAACAAAGATATTTTGAACAAGAAAAAAAATATATAAAAAATTATTCTACTGAAAAAGTAGAAGAAAATAAGGGAATACTTGATAAGATTAGTAATTTCTTCAAGAAAGAAGATAAAAAAGATGAAATAGTTGATGATGAGATTATAATCCCAAACTTTAATATAAATTTTACCAACAAAGGATACAAAAATAAATACAAAAAAAGGACTAAGAATTATATACATGAATCATTCAAGATATTATTTAATAATTATCAGTTTAATTCAGCAATAAAACTATTAGACTTTATGAATTTAAATTCACAAGAATATAATGCCCTTAAATATTTTTTAGAATTTTATAAAGATTGGGATTGTCTAAATTATACACAAACACCAGACATACTAGTCACCTTTTTTGAAACAGAACTAATCTCACCATTAGTTCCACAATTCAATAAAAATAAAAGTGTTATTAGATCTTTAAGAAAAGAAAATGATTACAGTTTTCTGGTTATAGATTTAATTAACAATGCAAGGAGACGATTTGAACAGGAATTATATAATGATTCGATAATTCGATTGTATCGTTCATTAGAACTGATATCACATGTACAATTGACAAGTGAATATGATATTAACCCATCTAATATTAATATTAGTAAGGTTCAAGAATATAATGTTCCAAAAACTGAAATTTATCATTTAAAATCATTAGCTCGGAATAATATTACAACATTGGGAATGAAAGAACAATACAGGTTATTATCCCTACTACGTAATCCACTTGGAAAATTTTTCTATGAAAATAGAGAAATATATGAAGAAATAATTAATATGAGAAATACATCCCTCCTAATTCATGGATATACCAATCTTTCATCATTACAATACCAGCAATATGAATACATGACAATACAATTAGCCTCACATAGCATTAAAGATTTTCCAAGATACTTCAAAGATGCAAAGTTTCCAAAATATAACTTGGAAAACACATACTAACCTATTTAAACCTCCCACTTTTCTTTTTTTAAATAAACTATTTATAACTAAGCTTAAATATTAAATAATAAAAGGAAAAAATGATTAAAATGAACAAAAAGATTAATTACCTAATAAATTATCTGTTAAATGAAAATCCCAACATTAAATATAGAGAAGCTAGGAATTTTCAGGAAAAATTCAACTTATACAGAAGTTTATCAAATATCAGACCTGCAAAGCAAATAAGTCAGGAGTATATTAATATAGAAAATAGCTTTTTAAAAGAATATGCATCAAAATACAAACAGTCAACAAATGTAGATGATATTCAAACAATAGATAAAGCTTATCCAGACAATAACCTTAACAATCCTGATAGAATATGCATATGGCAAGGTGATATTACAACATTGAGGATTGATGCAATAGTTAATGCTGCAAATTCACAGGGACTTGGTTGTTTTGTCCCTTGCCATAATTGTATAGATAATCAAATCAATACATATGCAGGAGTACAGCTTAGACTAGAATGTGACAAGCATATGAAGACAATTGACTATAACCTTAAAACAGGCAATGCATTTACAACAAAAGGATATAATTTACCTGCAGATTTTGTTATTCATACAGTAGGACCTATAATATATGGAAAACTAACAGATACACAAAAAAATCAACTTAAAAATTGTTATAGCAATACTCTCCTTCAAGCAGAAGAACATGATATTAAAAGTGTTGCTTTTTGTTCAATTTCAACGGGGGAATTCCATTTTCCTAAGAAACTGGCATCAGAAATAGCTATCAAAACAGTAGATAATTTCCTAGAAAATGATAATTACTTTGATAAGATAGTCTTTAATGTATATGGAAATGATAGTTTGGAAATTTATGAAGATAAGATTAAGAAATCTCTATAGAATACTTCCAAAAAATAATTCTAAGTAACACATCAATAACTTCTTTTTAACTACTTTTTTTTAATATCTTTATGTTCATTTTGATAAGAAGATAAGAAAGCACATCCATCCATAAAGATATTTTTCAATACTTTTTTCAATCCAAAAAATAATCCTGTCAAGTTCTAAACATAATATACATACTTAACCCCAAAATACTAGTATTTGAAGATTTGAAAAAAATTAAATAAACACAGGGTATGTTTGATTTAATACTATCAGATTAATAACTAGACACCAATAAATATATAGATAATTAACTAAATGTATAATTAACGGAGGTAAAATAATGGATTTGAAGAAGATAATTATTGCAATAATTATATTACTGATTGTTGTTATCGGTGCATTTTTTATAATCAGTACACAAGCAAATCAGGAAATAAAATATGATGACAACTTTAAAATATCAGTACCTGCAGATTTTCAAAATTCCAAATCTAATGGATCAGTAAGTTCAGTATATCCATCCAATAATTCATATGTAATAACGCTTGCTGAAGATGGAGCTATGAATACAGATAATGTAGAATCATATTTTAATGTAATTCAAGCTGCAGCAAGTAATCCTGATGGAAAACAAAACTTTACAGATGTAAATAAATATGATGTTGGAAATAATAAAGTCTATGAATATACTACCATGGATACAGAAGTAATTAAAATAGACGGTCATGATGCTAAAAAGATGAGACTGTTAAATATAGTAGTTCCTAATTCAACAAAAGTATATGATATGTTCATATTAACCAACGATACTTCATTAGATTTACATAATTCAGAAATTGAAGCCATAGTTAACAGTACAAGCACATCAGAATAATTCAATTTAATATATGATACTCAGGAAAAATTATGAAATGAGTACATATATCCCTTCTTTTTTTAATGAAATTTTTCATATCTTGAAAGCCATCACAAATTATAAAAAAATCTTTAGAAATATATAATCATTTGACATATATAATATTAATAGAATTTAATATGTGATAAAAATGTCAGTATATGATTATACAGTTAAAGATACTAAAGGAAATGATGTGTCATTAAATGAATATAAAGGTCGAGTATTGTTAATTGTTAATTCAGCTACAGAATGTGGATTTACTCCCCAATATAATGAATTGACTCAGATTTATAATGAATTTAAAGATGATGGATTTACAATATTGGATTTTCCATGTAACCAGTTTGGAAATCAAGCACCAGGTACAGGTGAAGAGATTGAACAAAGCTGTCGTGTAGAATTTTTAGTTCAATATCCAATATTTGAAAAAATTGAAGTCAATGGAGAAAACACGGATGCATTGTATACTTATCTAAAAGACAATACACAGTTTGAAGGTTTTGATGAAGATCATGAATTATCCGGCGTAATTGAAGAAGTAGTTAGTCAAATTGATCCTGATTATATGAACAATAATGAGATCAAATGGAATTTTACCAAATTCCTCGTTGATCGTGATGGAAATGTTGTTAAACGATTTGAACCTACACGAGATTTGAAAAAGGTAAAGGACGAAATAAGAAAATTATTATAAAATAATCAAAACCCATTTTTCTTTTTTAAAAAATGATAATTATTATAAAATTAGTTTTTAGTTAAAATGAGTGTTTTTATATTGGAGTTTAAAAAAAATTATAACTAGATTTAATAAAATAAATCTAGTAGTTTCTGTATGCTAAAGCAATATCGTCTGCTTTAACAGTTTTTCTACCTGCGTGTTTTGCAAGTTTGTTTGCTTGTGAAGCTAATTCTTCACCGTATTCTTCTAAAAATTTAGCTAATGCTACTGCAGCATCGTCGCTTACTCTTTGTGCACCTGCATTTTGTAAAATTCTTTTAATTGGTGCTATTGGTAATTCTGCCATATTTATCAATTCTCCTAAAATTTAATTTCTTAATTAATTATATATAATGTTATAGTATTTAAATATATCTCTATTTATGATAAAAAATTAACTATATTCTTAAATTTCATATTCATTTTTAATTATAGAACTTTTTAGAAATTATATTAAAAATATCATTCTAAATAAAAATTTCCACTCATTAAATGAGTAGATTTTTTAATATTAAAATATAAAAAAATCATAAATTATTAATCTTACTTCCCTGAAAAAATAACTAATATTACGAGACAGGAATATTGGAGGTTAAAGAAGATATATTATTTAATATCTTCGTCTTCTGTTTCTTCTTTTATTGATAATTCTTCTTATTGCCAAATATAATATAAGCAATATGATTATTCCTACTATAAATGGCATGAAGTCTATGAATATTGAGGAATGTACCTTGTCAAAATGGTATGAATATTCAAAATCCATATGACTACTGGTAGTATGGTTTTGTGTAATCTTTGCAAAGTTATATGTTAAATCATAATAACTAATATATGCTCCATCATAGTTTATGTAATCTGGTGCTTTAGCATTTTCATCCATATATGTTTTTACAATTCCTGCCATTGCCATATAGTCATATATTGTATATGAATCTTTAGTAAATAGGGAATATGTCATTGGAGAACTTGGATTTTCATAATTTGATGGATTTGTAAGTCCATTACCATTTAGATACATACTTGTTAGGTATAGTAATTGTGGTGCAGTATATCCATTGTATGTGCTGGTATATTCTGTATCTTGACTATCTACTAATTGACTGCTTGATTGGGCCATTACTGATGGATTGAGATTATGTGTTACTATCAAGTTACTTGCATATGATTTTGATTGCTGATTATTGTTTACTTTTTGTATAATCTGCTGTGCTATGTACTTGTTTACTTCATCGTCACTGCGAGTATATAATCCATTTGATGATTTGTCACTATATTGCTTTAATGGCTGGATATATTCTATTCCAGCAGTGTTTAGAAACTTGCCTGGATTGTTTATTCCTGCAAATGATGTGTTTGAATAATTATCATCCCATGCTCGTCTAATAAATTCTCTCTCTTCAAGGTCATAATCTCCAATGTTTACAAATATTATTTGTTTATCTGAGCTAGCAGCATAGTTTGATAATAATTGGAAATTTCCTGGATCTGATGCTGCAAGATTTACACTTACATCACTATCACTTTCTATTGCACGTGTTCCTTCACCGGGACTTGGTGCTTGTGGATCTATTATTACTGTCATTTGACCATTACTATATTCTTCTATGTATTGTTTTATTGATTCAAGCATATGCTGATCATTGTTTTCTCCACCAATATTATCTGATGTTAAAAATATGCTTGTTGCTGTAGCTGATTGAATCAATAAGAATGTAATTATTAGTAATGATATTAAATACATTATTTTCTTATTCATTTTTGTTCTCCATTGCTTGTTTGAATATTTTTACCCCTAGATTGTATGCTGATTCTAAGTCTTTTGGAAATTGGTTTAGTTGTTGTTGTTTTTTCTCTTTTTCATCAAATAAATAATTTTCATAGAGGCTGTAGTCCTTAAATTGATATGTGTCATATACTTTTAGTGTTTCTAAATATCCGAATGTGTATTTGATGAATCGTTCTATGTTATCATATATTGCCTGAGGATATTGTTGGTCACTGAATTGTTTTTTTACGTTCATGGTATATATAAATGCTGTTGGTTTTGGTTTTGCAAGTGTTTTGGCTCCATATACATATTTTGGAAAGAGTAATCTCTCCAGGAAGCTTCTTGTTTGACCTGTTATATTTGTGAAGTATATGGGACTTGCTATTATGAGTCCGTCACATTCCCAGATTTTTGGCAGTAGTTGTCTTAAGTCATCTTTTATTGGACAGTTTCCATAGTATTTTCCTTCAATCTTCTTACAATGAAAACATGATTTACATCCTTTATAGTCTAGATCATATAAATCAATTATTTCTACATCAACATCTTCCTGCAGTTGATGCTTTTTGTATTCATCAGTTATTGCTAGGGATGCACTATCTAATAATTTTGCAGTGTTGTATTTTTTTCTTGGACTACCATTTATTAGATAAAATTTCATATTTTATCACCCTTTTTGATGTTATAATGTTATTTGTTTTTTGTTAATGTTATTATTTTTTAAATTTGTCTCATTATGATTTTAGAAGATATGAGTTTTGGCAATTAACACAAATTATAACGATAGTTATATTTATATACTATGAGTGAACAAAGTAATTTATACCCATAGGGGTATGGGTAAAATAATTGAAATAACCACAATATAATCACAGAATAAATTAAAAAACAATAAGAAAAATACCTAAAAAATGATTTTTCTTAAAATATTTTACTTGAATATCTATAAAGACAACAATAAATTAATGTTTAACTAAGAAAACTAACAAAAAATCGTTCATAGAATTTATTAACCAAATTTAATAAATTTAATTAGATAAAGTAAACTTGATAAAATATTAAAATTTAATTGTAAAAATCAATAACATTTATATATGATGTAAACATAGCATATATTATACCCTTAGGGGGTATATGTATTCATGTGAGGTGAGAAAGATGACTCAATACATGAACATAATAATCGATAAATTAATCAAAATATCCAAAATACTAATAATGTACATCATAATACTATACATAAACTTCTACACCAAACTCTATAAAATAGACAATACAAAATGTATGAATGAAAAGAAGAATGAAAAGCCAATAAAAACAACAAAAAATAATATTTTCATACAAAACGGAATTAAAAAAACATTAAATGAAAAAAATAAAATAAACACCCATTAAATTAAGACTAAAAGAAAGGAGTAGATAAAAATGAATAAAATAGTTTCTACACTAGCAAAAATATGTAGCATACCATTAATGTTAATAATTATGTTCTATTTAAATATCTACGAATTAAATCCAATATACCACATAGAACACTAATTATAACATTTTTATTTTTTAGCTAAAAAATCATCCAGAGAATAATTAGGATCCACTTCAACTTCAACTATTCTATGACCAACCTTTTTGAATGGAACATTAAACATCTGCATTAAAGACTCGTTTACATTAAGCTTATTTACAAACTTAAGTTTTTCAAGCCAATCAACATAATCATTCAGATTATCATATTTATCTGGATTTTTCTTCATATCCAACAACATCATGAAATTGTCCTTATTTAGACATTCATCAAATGGATTATATCGACCATGATATTCTATAAACTGAGGATAATCCTTTTCATATTCAACTTGAGAGATTTCCAACGTAACAGTCCATTTATTCTTAAAATCATACATATATTTTGCCTTATCAAAGGCTTGAAAATACTTATCTATTGGTTCTGTTGTTGCATTAATATTATCCGGATTAATAGAGTTCAATTCTATGATTTCCAATGAAAAATCATCAAATGAAAATTTATATTTCTCTTGATTATCAAAGCCGAATGCCAATTGAATTATCTCATGAAGTCTTTTAAATGTAATGCCCTCCGGAACAATGATTCTTCTGTTTGTAACAGGACTAACATCATCAAGCCTAAACAATATATCAAATCCATTCATAGAATAACCCCCTATGATTGATAATATATTAATTATCCCTTATATAATTGATTACATAATCAATCAGAGTAACTAAACTATTACTTTCAATTAACAAATCAAAGCATGTAATGTATATTAATTAAATAATTTGTCAATCAAATATACCATTATAGAAAATAGGTAAGACATTGGTATTTATGAAAATTTGTATATTTGGTTCAGGAAGCAACAATATAAATCAAAAATACTTGGATGATGGCTTCAACTTAGGCAGGGCTATTGCAAAAAGAGGCCATAGCTTAGTATTTGGTGGAGGATCCAATGGAATGATGGGTGCTGTTGCAAAAGGAGCACATAGTCTAGATGGCAATATCTTATCAATCATTCCTGAATGGATGACAGAATTTGAAGATCTCTTTAATCAATCCGGAAGAGTATTATATACAGATAGTATGGATGAACGTAAAAGGTTATTTGTAGAAAATAGTGATGCTTATATCATTACACCTGGAGGCATTGGAACATTGGATGAATTCTTTGAAGTACTGACATTAAAGAAGTTAAATGTAACAAACTGTGCCATTGTAATATTAAACATTGATGATTTCTTCAATCCACTGCTTGCAATGATAGAATTTATGGTTGATGAAAATGTTATTCCTGAGGATAATCTTAAAATATTCCATACTGTAGATAGGATTGATGATGCACTTGATTATATTGAAGGATATGATGTTGAATGTATAGAAAGATATGAAAAGCATGTCTAAACTTATTTAATGAGGAGGTGTATCTTTTGGTTGAAGGATTTAAGGAAACAGAACATACACGTATTGAAAAAGACAAGGATAGTGAATCTGAAATTGAAATGCTATATTCCTTTGGTGTGGTAATCTTTGAACATACAGTGCTGAAAAATGATGACTATGAATACAGCATATGCTATTTTAGTCCAAGTGATGTATATGATATAGTGGTAATTAATAAGAAAAAAGGATGTGTTGATTATTTTAATAGTTTGAATGATTTACCAGAAGAATATCAGAAATATTATAATTTAATTAATGGTGAAAAGACTTTTGATAAAGATGGTAATGAATTGATATGCCGAAGCCATAGCATTGAGTATACCTTATAAAAAAAATATAAAGGAGTAAAACTTTATAATAAGTTTTCTTCCCATTCTTTTTCTTTAAAACCAGTAGTTATATAATTATCAGATACTATTATTGGTCTTTTAACAAGCATTCCATCTGTTGCCAACAATTCAAGTTGTTCATCCTCAGTCATATCCGGTAATTTATCCTTAAGTTTCAATTCACGATATACCTTACCACTAGTGTTAAAGAATCGTTTAAGAGTAAGGTCACTTTTTTCATACCATTCTTTTAATTCATCCTTTTGTGGATTATCCTTGACAATATCCCTATCTTCATATTCTATTTCATGTTCATCCAACCATTTCTTTGCTTTTCTACATGTGCTGCATCGTGGATATTCTATAAATAACATAAGTTGATTCTCCCATTTTTATTTGTTTTAATAACTATTATATATTCTAATATTAATTTTCAGATATTTAATTATTGTCATATTTATTGCTTAAAGAATATAAGAGGGAATAAACAAATATCATAATATCAGAAGTGAAACTATGAGCATTATTGTAAATTTGTCAAATAAACTTAGAAGCGCAGGAATAGAAGTAAGTATTAGGAGCACTATGACTGCCCATTATGTAATGGAAAATTATCAATCATTATTTACACAAAATGAGTTGTATAATGCACTTAAATCAATTTATGTAAAAGATGTTGATGATTATGATAAGTTTGATAAAATATACGAGGAACTGTTTGGTTTAAAGATAGATAAGCCTGAAGAAAAACGTCAACATAAACAGCACAATCAGGCAGGCAATAACAGCAATATGCCAAATCAGGTTAATATGAACCAAGATGATGTCAGCCAGGAAGAAATTGATGAGATAGTGTTAGAACGTGAAGAAAGAAAGGTTCATGACAGACAGATAATGGACAACAGTATGGTTTTGCTTAATCAGTATGATCCTAGAATTTTTGAAATCTGTAAAAAGTTAAGTAGAAAAATTGCAAATAAACGTTCCATGCGACAGAAGTCAAAAAATTCCTCACAAGTCAATATGCCATTAACCATTAGAACCAACATGAAATATGGTGGTCATTTTGTTAAGTTGATTACAAAAAAGCCACACCTTAAAAAATCAAAGCATATATTCCTTTGTGATGTTAGCGGTTCCTGTGAATGGATTTCATCATGGTTTTTTGCACTGATATATGGCTGCCAGAAAACATTCCATAAGGTTCAGTTATATGATTTTGACAATAAACTGATTGATATGACTGATACCCTTACTGATACAGAATACAAAACATTCAATGACATTGCCATTGCACATAAAAAGAAGGGTGCATTAATTTATGGACAATCAGATATGACCAAGTCTTTTACAGAATTCCTGGAAAATGTAGAGTTAAACAACAATACGGATGTTATTATTTTAACCGATTGTCGTGATTGGAATGGTGAAATACATGATGGCCAACTAAAGAGTGCGACAATTCTTAATAAGATTTCAAAGAGAGCACATAGAGTCATAATACTTAATCCTGAGAAAAAGATCAGATGGAATACTCCTACAAGTTGTGTCAAGGATTTTGAAAATGCAGGTGCGGATGTGTATGAAGCTGCAACGTTGGAACAGTTAGAACAGGTCATCAGTAAATTATAGATAAAACTTCCTATTAACCTCCTTTATATATTTTTTTTAAATTTAAATCAATATAATGTTTATTTTCTTATTTTTAGTAATTTTTAATATTTATTAAATAAATTCCTTCTTTTTGATATTTTTTTTAAAAGTATCTATGTACATAAAATACATAATAGGTATTTTACATTTTTTATACTTTATACCAATTATGTACATAAATATATATAGAAGCATAAACAAATATAGAATCATGAAAAATTATACTGTGAAAGCTAGACAACGATATGGAAGTAATTCTATTGATTTAACATTACCAGCAAGTATAAGAAAGAAATATTCTATAAATCATGGAGATATATTCAGGATTAAAGCATCCAAGAAAAATGAGAAGTTAACCCTGGAATATAAACTAATATATCAAAATATTGACGAAGATGATGAGGAACAAGAGGAATAATTGATGACTGAAGATGTGAACTAAGATGAAAAACAAAGACTTAAACATTTATATTAGCTATTATCATATTGACACCTATTTTAAGGATGAACTAAGAAAAATAATAGGTGACAACTACAATATAAAATCATCCCCACAGGAATATTATCTGAAAAATGATATTCACAAATACTATGAACAACTAAATAAGGCAAATCTTGATGACAATATATTCATAGTATTACTAGGAACAGATACCTATAAATCAAAGAATGTTGATTGGGATATAGAATATGGCCTACAACATAACTCTACAATAATAGGATTATGCCTTCCTACAAATGATGACTATAAAAAACGGGAATGCAACATAGACCATATACCAGTTAAACTTGCATACAATATATATTCAGGATATGCTTCATATTATGACTGGACAGATAATATTGAAGACTTGGAAGATTATATCAACATAACATCAAATCAAAAATTAAATAAACATGCAATAATATATTAAAGAATAAAAATCAATGCAATGGGGATTATAATGCAAAGATGTGAACAATGTGGCCAGATTAATAAAAACTATGAAGAGCGCTGCGTATACTGTGGATCGTACCTATCAATATCGGTAGATCATGAAGATGAACAGTTCAATCATTATGATGATTCAAGAAATTTAACTGATGAAATACTAAATGAACTAACACAAAACAATACTGAACCATTAGATTATAATGATGAAACAAGCAGCCTCTTTGACCAGGTAGTAGAAGACAACCTTTATCATGAAGAAGAGGATGAATTTATCTATCCTGAAGAAGAGGAAGATGATGAATATCTACTTGATGAAAGAATTCCACAAAAAGAAAAGACTACCAAGAAACGACATATAATAGAACTGGAATATGAATTGAAGAAGAAAATAAAACGTAACAAGAAACTGGAACAATCCTTTGGAATAGAACTAAAAGACATAGATATTGACATGACAAGCATCACCCAACCAATAGATATTCTAGGATCATATAGGTTAAGTCCAAACAGAGGATTTAGACAGGTTAGCCTATCAGTCATATGTTATGACATACTAAAAAACAAGATTGCAAGAAACAATATAATACTCCACGCATCTGCAACAGGACAATTCAGAAACTTCAAGATTACAATAAATCCAAATATACATAAAACGGCGATGATAATCCTACTTCCTGAAGAAATAATAGAAACAGATGATAATGAGGAGATTATACCGGATAAAAAGCAATCTGATAATGGAACTCTTCCAAAAAATAATATTTTTATAGAACAGATGAGGGACATTGAAAGAAAAATAGGTATGAAGATAAGCAACACTGCAGTAATCATCAAGGCTAGGGACCGCTTTGAAATTGTAGGTGAAATATATCTTAAATCACCAGATAAGTATGAAACAATAAAGATTACAGCTACCTGCTATGATAAAGACAATAATATACTGGCAACTGAGTCAACCAGACTAAATACTAAGTTGTTTTTAGGATTTGACACATTAAGACTTAAGGTTGATGAAGTTGATGTTAGTAAAGTAGAACATGTCAAACTATATCCAACACTTCAAGAATAAGAAGTAAAGAAGCATAACAATCTAATGTTACACATCTAAATATTCACATCTTGCCTTATAAGTAGCATATTCAAAGGGATAATTATTTTCCAATATCTTCTCCACCCTTTCTTTTACTTGCACATCACTAGTTATATTTAATATTTCAATCAGATTATCAAAATCCACAACCTGATTCTTCATCTGAGAAAGTATATATTCCTTATCCTCAGGATATTCATATACCCGGTCGGCTAATTTATATGTTTCAAACTCCAGGTATAATGATTGTAACAAGTTAGCAGCAGATTCCATAATCAATGTACCAGCATGAAGATTATCATCCATGTTTAAAACAGTATCAGTTAGTCTGTAGATTAAGATTGTAAGCTCCTCATCATCTACTTCTATCTCATTCTTCAATATATCCTCAATATAATAGTATAAGTCAATTAAATCATCAAGACCTTCATCATTATATCGGAATACTAATCGTAGGTTAAAAAGCATCTTCTTCAGGTAATGATTCGTCTTATCTGAGAAAATCCTATTATTCAAAATTAATATATCATTAATATACAATATTTCCAGTTTCTTCTTCCTATCGGTCATACTAACTTACTTCCTTCCATTATAATTCTATTAATATGATGATATCCTTAAATAATTAAAGATAGATATTATAATAGCTACTATTTAAAACTTCTTTTTTACTTCCTTTTATTAAGCCTTGCATATGATTAAAAGCATTCACTTCAATAATTATTTTACAAACTTCACATGAATATCAGAACTGTTAATATCCTCCAAGTTATTTACATGGCCAATTCTCGTATATTCATAAGTTGTATTGAATGATTCATAGAAAAGAACAATAGTATTATCATTATACAACATCAAATCACCCTTACTTATTTGACCAACCTTTGAAGGATTACTTGTTAAGGAAGTATTCAAGTCAACATATTTCTCATTCTTATTTAATTCAGTCATATTATATTCCTGTGGCAATAAATTAACAAATTCCTGACTAGTCGGATTATCCGCCAATTCAACAGAGTATTCAACATCATCAATAACTAGTTTAATCCCCTCAGCATTACCCACAGCACCTACAGATAAAATAGAAAGAAATGCAACTAAAATTACAAATAATGAAAACAATCCTTTAAACATTAATAATTCACCCTCCTGTTAATTCAATTTATCTACTTTAGATAATAAAATATTTTTCCACCATATCATATGGTTTAAAAAAAATCAATAAATACCCACTATCCACAAAGCAAATATAAAAATTAGAAAAAATGAATTGATAAAAATATTTAAAAAAAAAATATTATGGGAGGAGATTGTTAATTAAGATTTTAACTTGTATCTTTGTTATTTTACTGGTTGTTCTTGCATTTTTTTTATAAATTTAGGATACTATAGTAATCCAATATAGGTTAGAGCTTAAGAAATTGACAATTGTTAACCAGATAAATAATGGACAAAGAATAATACATTTTTTGTTAATAATAATTTTAATCTCTTATGAAGTTAGTATATGTTATTTCTTCTTGTTCTGGTGGGTTTATTCCTTCTTTTTTACCGGCTTCTATACATTTTAGGTAGTAAGCCATGTTTTTTCCCATCATTTCAAGAAGCTGTACTCCTTCCTTGTCTTCATATAGGTTTTCTATGTTTGGTCCATCACTATGAATCATGTTCCAGTATCTGGTGGATATGATTGGCATTTGATTCATTCCAAAGTATTTGTTTAATTGATCATAGGTAGATGTGGTTCCTGCACGTCTTGCTGTGATTACACTTGCTACCGGTTTAAATGCAAAGTAATCATTATGTCCTGCCAGACTGGCTGAATAAAATATTCTATCCATGAATGAGACGAAATTTCCTGCCATTGATGCATAGTATACTGGTGTTCCGAATATGAATGCATCCACGTCTTTTGCTTTTTCTACAAATTCATTTACTGCATCATCAAATATGCATTTTCCATTCTGTATGCATGCAAAGCATGCTACACATCCAGAAATTGGTTTGGAACCTATCCAGAATATTTCTGTGTCTATTCCTTCATTGTTTAATGCTTTTTCCACTATTTTTAGTGCTTCATTGGTGTTTGCTTCTTTATGTGGACTTCCATTTACTAACATTACTTTCATATTTATACACTCCTTATTAAATTAATTTATTTACTCCCATGCTTTTTCTTCTTTTGATGCATCTTGTTGTTTCTTTCTTGTTTCAACCATTTGATCAAACCATTCTACCATGGATGGATCTGTAAAGCTAAAGAATAATGATTCTTGACTATCTAATTTTTTTATTTCATTCATATCATCATCAGAAAGAGTAAAATCAAATACATCAAAGTTTTGTTCTATTCTTTCTATGTGTGTTGATTTACATACGGCCACTACTTTTCTTTGTATTAGCCATCTTAATATTACCTGTGCAGCGGTTTTATCATATTTTTCTCCAATTTTTACTAGTGTTTCATTGTTGAACATGTTGTTTTTTCCTTCACCAAATGGTGCCCATGCCATTATTTGAACTCCATATTTTTCCATGTTTTCCTGGTCGAAAGTTCTTTGATGTAATGGATTTGTTTCTATTTGATTTACCATTGGCACTATTTTTCTTCCAAATAGACAAATATCTGTCAATCTGTCTGGACTGAAATTTGATACTCCTATTGCTCTGATTTTTCCTTCTTCATATAATTCTTCTAATGCTCTGTATGCTCCATAATAGTCAGAGAATGCTTGGTGTAGTAGCACTAAGTCTATGTATTCTGTCTGTAGCTTTTTCAATGATTCTTCTACGGACTTTTTACACTTTTCATATCCATAGTGTTCTATCCAGATTTTCGTGGTTATGAAAATTTCTTCACGTGGCACGCCAGATTCTTTTATTGCATCCCCTACTTCTTTTTCATTGAAGTAGCTTTGTGCTGTGTCTATTAGTCGATATCCTGTTTTAATTGCATCCAGTACTGCCTGTTTGGTTTCATTTTGTGGTATCTGATATACTCCAAAACCTAAAATAGGCATTTTTACATCATTGTTTAATGTAACGTATTCCATTAGTTATCCCCTTATATCATCTTGTTTAATATACTTTTTAAGAGTTTTAATTCTTCTTCAGTTATATTTGAAGTTATGTTACCTTCCCATTCATTTGTTATTCTATTGATTTTATTGGTATATTCATATCCGTCACCAGTTAAAGAAACTATTTTTTGTCTTCTATTATCTGGATTTTCAGTTCGTTCTATTAAATTATTTTCTTCTAGTTTATGTAACAATTTAGCTGTATATCCTTCCGTAAGATTATATTGATTTGCTAATTCTTTTTGAGTTACACCTTCAAGGTATCTTATTCTAGCCAGTAGAATATACTCTTTTTGGGATAATGTATTATCCCTAAATTCTTCTATTACATATTTTTGATAACTGTAAATTAATTCTTCAACATAATGATAAATTGAAAGATTTTTTTCATTTTCAGAAATAACTGTTTTATCATTTTTCATATTAACACCATCAAATAATAGAAAAAAATAATAATTATATTTTTCTACTCTTATATTATGAAAGAGTTATATTATTCTATATTCTTCATAGTATATAAATATAACAAATAATATTAGGCAAATAATAACACCATA
>SUTR01000038.1 GCA_015062825.1 Methanosphaera stadtmanae | reverse complement strand
ATATAGATATGATTATAGTAGATATATATTCAAGGGAGGTTAAGTATGAGAATAAAGATTAATTATATTCTTGCTATTTTAGGGGCCTTTTTTGCATTAGATGCTTTTAGAATTGCAAGTGCATTATCCATATTTTCAAGTGATGTTGGAATTGTAGGAATGATTGTGTTAATTATTGGAATTGTTGGTTTATTAGGTATATACTTTTATAGCAAATCCAATTATAACCTTGCATCTTTGATTTACTTGATTGCAGGTATTCTTATTATACTTTTGTTAACTATAGACTCATCATTATTTAGTTGTATTTTCTATATTCTTGCAGCAATACTTGCTTTTGTAGAAGGAAAACGTGAACCTAACATAACAGGAAACGGTTTTGAAAAAAATAGCAATACAGGACATTACTTCAATTCAAATGGGGAATATCCACAATACAATAATATGAACAATCCAGTAAATTCTCCAAGTAGAAAAAGCTTTGATACAAAACTGTTGATAATACCAGTAGCAATTATTCTTGTCATACTAGTAGCAGTTATTGCATTTAACACAACAGGCGATACTCAAACATTAAATGTTTCCAATATTCAAATTAAAAGTGAAGGATATTCCATGTATACTGTTTCTTGTGATATGATACCTAACAGAGACTATAACTATTTAGGATTGGTAGTGGTATTCTATGATTCAAGTAATGCAGAGATTGGAAAAAGTCCACTTGTATGGAACAGTAACAATCCAACAAAGGGACAGATGATTAAAGTATCCGGTACAGCAATGACAAGCAATGCCAATATGAAACCGGCACGTGCAGAATTGTATTTCTTTGACAAAGCATTTTCAACTGATACTGCAGATGCAATCTATACTCAAAACATTACAATCAACTAAAAAACTACCCCTTACCCTTTTTTTGTAAGAAATAATTTTAATTAAGATGTCTATTTAAATATGGGACTAAAAAAATTAGAATATGATATGTTATTAAGCTAGTTTAAGAAAAAATAAGAAAATAATTGAAGAAGAAAATATTTAGAAAATATAACAATACTTGAATTATTATATTCTCATTTAGATTATGCATATAAAAGAATTGTTTACTTATATGAAGAATATTATAATTTTATTCCATGTTTGTTAAGAATTCTTTCGGGATTATTCTTCAATACATTTATAAGTTCCTCTTCAGGAATTTCAGCACCCAATGCTATTCTTTCAGCTATTTCATAACTTATCAAATCACCAGGTGCATGTGTATCAGTATCCAAGACAAGATTTGCACCATATTCCAAACCTAATTTTGCAACATGTCCATTTCCAAGACAATGTCCTCCACGTGCACTTATTTCTAAGGATACGTCATTGTCAACTGCAATTTGTACTTCTTCAGGAGTTATTAATCCAGGATGACCTATAATGTCTATTTCAGGACATTCTGCTGATGCTCTGTTGGTTCCAGGTTTTACTGGTTCCACTATTGTTTCACCATGTACAACTATGATTTCTGCACCATATTTTCTTGCCTGGTTTGCAAGTTTATCTATTACTTCCGGAGGTACATGTGTTATTTCAACTCCTGGAATAACTTCAATATCCCAGTTATCACGTATGTCATTTGCAGCCTCTGCTACTTTTGAAGCTATTTCTATGTTTGATGCATCTACATGATCTGTTATTGCTATTGCCTTATGGCCTAATACATGTGCTCTTCTGACTAATTCTGATGGCAATAATTCTCCATCACTAAAAATACTATGTGTGTGTAAGTCTATTCTTCTATTTTCAGGCATTATTCCACCTAATTGATTTATATAAATATTTAATCTTTCATTAATTTTATCAGATAATTGTATTTATGAAGTTTAAATGATATATATTAATATATGAATAATGAACTTAAAATATTTGTACCTGGACATATCACAGGATTTTTTGAAATAATCAATAATGAAAATCCATTACTGAAGGGTTCAAGAGGTGCAGGTATTACTTTAGATGAAGGAGTAGTTACACAAACCTCTGTTTGTGAAGGAAATGGAAGCTTAAACATTACGATTAACGGAAAAGTAGATAAGCGAAATCCCATAAGCCAGACCTGTGTTGATATTATCCTAAAAAAGTATAATCTAGACATATCCTGTTATGATATTGATATTAATCATGATGTTTCATTGCCTATTGCAGCAGGTTTTGGTACTAGTGCCGCTTTTGCCTTGGGCATCAGTTTTACTCTTCCTAAACTGTTGGGCCTAAACATTAGTTTTAAGGAGGCTGGAGATATTGCTCATCTGACTGAAATTTCACAGTCAAGTGGTTTGGGTGATGTTATATGTGAGTTGTATGGTGGTTGTGTAATGAGACTTAAAGAAGGAAGTCCAACAAATGCAATAATAGACAAAATCAATATCACAAGACCTATATATGTCATATCAAAAAGCATAGGTTTATTGGAAACAAGCCAAATTATTGAAAATCCCCATCATCAAATGATGATTAATAAGAGTGGTAGTATTTTACTAGATGATTTAAGAAAGAATCCTAGCATTGAAAATTTCATAAAGTTATCAAGAACGTTCAGTCAAAAGACACAACTCATTTCACCAGAACTGTATGAAATTCTAGAAATATTTGATGAAGAAAGCATTGGTTCATCCATGGCAATGCTTGGTAATACAGCATTTAGCCTATCATACACCCCCGATACCAATGTAGAAAAATGTAATATAACAAAAATTAATACAACAGGTGTGGAATTTAAAAATAAATAAAAATAAGTAAAAAATTTAATTAATTTTTTTTAAACTTTTTTAACATCCTCAATACAATAAACTATGTTTTTTTCTTCAAGTTTATTGATGATTCTGTTAGTCATTTTACCTACTGAAAATACCAGTACACGTAATCCTTTTTCAGCAGCACTAGCAGTTGCCTCAGCAGTTGCAAATTCAAATTCAGGATATACATTAAGATGATTTGTAATTGCTCTTGCACTTGTACCTAATACTCCTATACGATCAAAGTCCTGTGAAAATATTTCCTCGATTTTTTCCATATCACAAGCACGTGATCCTCCTTCTGCTATTGGAGGTATTTTGACAATAACAACATCTTTAGGCACCAAATCTATTTCTCCACCTAAGTTGATAAGTGTTACATCTTCACCTTCTAATGCATCACTAAATACTTCAGCATAAGCTCCTGACTTATCTTCCGTATCAGCATATAATATTCCATCTTCCATATTTAGCCATACCTGTTCACCCTGATGTAAATCTTCAGCAGCAATAGCAGGCCAGATGGATTTATATCCATTCATTGTAGTTAATACCATGTCAGAATATGATTTAAGGTTAATAGCCTCAGTTTTTACCTTGTCAATCCCATCTTTTGTAATTTTATATCTGAAATTAGAGCTACCTGTTTCAACAAGACCTTCATTAACTAATGCCTTAATATTTTCTGAAACAGCCTGAACGGTGATTCCCAATTCATCGGCAATATCTTTTTGTTTAAGATGTGGCTCTTGTTGAGCAATTTTAGCTAAAATTTGAAATTTGGTGAATTCACCTTTATTTTTAAATATTCTCATATACCTTCCCCTAAAAGAATTTTCATAACTCAAGTAATAAATTATAATATTAATTATATTGATATTTTTATTTATATTTTTACAATTTAGTTGAATTTCTAAAATAGATTAAAATGAAATTATTTAATTAAAACAGATAAAATATACATAATAAAGAAGAAATATAAATGTAAAAATATCAAATAGAAACAATAATAAAGAATATTTAAAAAAAAATAAAAATAAAGATAATCATTGAAGAAAATATTTTAGATTGTCATTCTAAAAATTTAAATTAATTGAATTATTTAGTAAATGGATAAATTCATCAATATTCTCTTCAGGAATGTAAGCTCCACATGCAACACTATGCCCTCCACCAGAACCACCACATTTTGCAGATATTTCCCTTACAAGATTACCAAAATGTATTCCTTCATAACCCAATAACTTAGAGCAACGAAGAGATACCTTATATCCACCTTCATCAGAGTCAATATGAGTATATCCCATTATAGGCTTTTGCCAGTCATAACTGCTAAGAAGCATTCCTGCGACTGTACCAACTACATTAGGCCTTATTCCTTCACCATAGAAATACTGAAGATTATCCAATATTTCAACACTGGCATTGGATTGAACACGATTCATGCTCTCTGCCAAGTATCTTTTATGCTGTTTTACCAAAGAATCCAGTTGAGATGATATTTCATCACGATTGCCTTTAATTACCTGCATACCCAATTCATGCTTACCATTTCTTCCACAAGCATTTATAACAGTACTGTATTCACTTGCATCTTTATAGGAGGTATAATCATCCTCAAATGTAAATTCATAGGACTGACCAGAAATTAGCTTAGGAATGTATTTAATGTAACGTTCAGGCACTTCCCTTGTCATCATCTTCAATAATTCAGTAAACAGTCTGGACTTTTCATCCATAGACAAGTCACATAGATATCGGACAGTACCAATATCATTCTTTACTGGAATATCAAGATTTTCAAGAAAATGAATGCATTCATTTCTATTGTTTGTAAGTGGTATGTGAATATCACCAAAATAGGATAATGCTATAAACAGAGGTCTTGTATGACGTCCATATAACAATAAGTCATTAACATAATTTACACAGCCTACTTCACATCCATCCTGCAGTATTTCAGTATTCAATCCACGTAATCGGCCTGTCATACTATTTTGCATGTCACCTACAGCACTTAGAATACCCATCCAACTAAGATCATAAAAATGCATGGTCTTTGCAAGAAGATATGATAATCCTCCACCTGATATTGTATAGGAACCATCTAATCCATAATAATTTGGATTTATTTCAATTAGATCACCATTATATTGCATGCCTAACTTTCGGATAGGTGGATGATGATCCAATATGATTGTACTGTTGGATGATGACTTGCATAATTGGGATATATCCTGTCCTGCACCCAAATCCGATACTATGGTCAAGTCAGTATCTGTGCTTAATTCTTCAACTTCATTGATTTCAACAAAGTTAACCGTATGATCTATTTCTAACCTATCAAGTATTGATGACAGTATGCTACCTGCAGTTATTCCATCACAATCAGTATGAGTATAAATTGTAACATCCTCTGCATCCATAATCTTGTCTTTTGCCTTATTTAATAATAGTTCCATATGATTACGGGATTCAGCAAAATCCTGTGATGTGGCTGAGCCGGAAGTATCGTTCATAAAAGTTTCACCTCAAAGAAAAATAATAAAATAAAAAAATGAATTGAATAAAAAAGTGGAGATTATTTAGATGATCTACGACTTGCTTTGATATTTTTTGATATTAAACGTAAAAATTCAATTTTAGATGTTTCTCCACGTTCTGCTTCAACACGACCAGAATGTTCCCACCATGAACCTGGAAATGCTTTAGCATGTTCTACTGAATGTTCTATGTTAAGTTTTCTTAATACTTGACTAATTTCACGAACTTTAGGATCTTCGACTGCATCTTCAATTGATAATCTGCGACCTTCACCTCGAGAATGGTTTGAATTAATATATACTGGCCATATAATTGTTTTCATAAATAAGCTCCTAAATATTTTCTATTAATGCGTTAATCATATCTTTAACTGTATATCTATCTGGTTGAATTGCATCCAAATCATATTCCTTTAACATATTCCCTGTTATTGGTCCAATAGACAATACTATTATATCATCCCTTAACTTATTTAATACTTTTTCATATTTTTCTTCATCATCCATTTTGATTACATCTAATAAATTCTTAACTGTCAATGGACTTGTAAATGTTATAACATCCACGTCATTATCTATGATTGAATCTGCCAATTGCAGAATAGATGATGTGTCCTTTGGAATTGTTGATTTGTAACTTTCTGCAACATGCACATTGGCCCCAAGAGCTTCTAATCCTTCAGGCAAGACTTTTCTTGCACTTAATGTGCGTGGTAATGCAATGTTGTTATTCTGAATATCAATATTCTCAAATGATTCCAACAATCCTTCTGCAGTAAATGTTTCTGGTACTACATCAGGCTTGTAACCATATTTATTAAGGATTTCCTCTGTTTTAACACCTATTACTGCAATCTTGGATGATATGTCATCTGCCTCATATATATTGAAGAATGATTTAACTCCTGCAGGTGATGTGAATATAATCCAATCGTAACTGTCGATATTTTCTGCTATTTCAATGAGTTCTGGTGATTTGACAAGTTGCAATTCTAGTGTCGGCACTATTAGGGCAGTTCCACCATTTTCTTCAATCAACTTTGCAAGTACCTTCGAACGATTGATTGGACGAGTAATTACAATACGTTTGTCCTGTAGTTTATTGCTTGTCATTATTCAAATTTACTCCTTAGTTCTAGACATTCCTTGTATACGTTTACTACATCACCAATGATAATTAATGCAGGTGGTTTGATTTCTTTTTCTGTGATATCAGCCAATGTTCCCATGATTATTTTTTGATTTGGAAGGGTTCCATTTTCTATTGCACATACTGGAGTATCAGGTGATCTGTATTTTAAAATCTTTGGAACATATTTCTTAAGCAATCCTACACCCATAAATACTACTAATGTATCTGCCGTATAATCCCAGTTTACCTGTTTTTCACTTTTTTCTGGATCTTCATGACCTGTTACTAATGTTAGACTTGTTGATATTGCTCTATGTGTTAATGGTAATCCCATCATAGTAGCAGCACCAATTGCAGAGTTTATTCCTGGAACAAATTCCACATTTATACCTTCAGCAAGTAATGCTAATTCTTCTTCTCCACCACGACCAAAGATGAATGGATCCCCACCTTTAAGTCTTACTACATTGTCATGTTTTTTTCCTTGTTCTATGAGTATTTGATTTATTTCAGGCTGTTTTCTGTAATGTTCACCAGCACGTTTTCCAACATAGATTAATTCAACATCATCTGGTGCATAACTTAGCAGTTCATCATTTGCCAGACTATCATATAATATAACTTCTGCCTTTTCTAATATTTTAACTGCTTTTACTGTTATTAAATCAGGATCTCCCGGACCTGCACCTATCATATATACTGTCATAATTATCACTTTATAAAAATTATTTAATTTATCTATATTAATATTATTTATTTATTACATCCTATTAAAATTTCATCATTAAATTTACCTTAATTTAACTAAAGCAATTATTTAATTATTATAATAGGATTGAAAGAAAAAAAGGTGTAAAAAGAGTGAAGTTTCATAAATCCATGAAACTTTTAAAGAAATCAAGTCCATCTACAGACCTAAGCAATGGTTCAACAGCTCTTTCTGGATGTGGCATTACTGCTACAACATTACCTTCAAGGTTGCACACTCCAGTAATATCAGCTAAAGCACCATTAGGATTTTCTTCTTCAAATGTCAATACTACCTGATCATTATCTATTACTGAATCAAGGTCATCTGTATAATATCTTCCTTCCTTGTGTGCTATAGGCATATCAACAATCTGATTTTTTTTGTAATTCTTTGTAAATGCTGTTCTTGTAGTGTTTATTTTTAGCTTGGTACTTTTACAAATGAACTTTGCATTCTCATTTTCTATGAATACTCCAGGCACCAAGTCTATTTCACCTAATATCTGAGCACCGTTACATATACCAAGCACAGGATTGCCTTCTTTTGCAAAGTCTTTGATTGCATTGATTATAGGTGTAATACCTGCAATGGAACCTGCCCTCAGATAATCACCATAGGAGAATCCTCCAGGTATTATAACTACATCCTGTTTGGACAAATCACTTTCATTCCAGTAAATATATTCTGATGTAGCACCTACAAGATTAACTGCATATTCTATATCCCTATCACAGTTAGTACCTGGAAATCTAATTATTCCAACATTTACATCTGCTAAGTTAGTCAATATTATTCCTCACTAATAACTATTTCATAATCATGAATCACTGGATTACATAATAACTTTTGACACATTTCATCTACTTGAGCTTCTGCTTCTGTTACACTATCTGCATCGATTGTAAATTTAATAATGTTTATTGTCTGTGTATTTTTTACATCAAAGCTTAAAAGTGCTAATGCTTTTTCAATTGTAGATGCTTCAGGATTTAACATACCTTTTTTTAAACTTATTTTAACTTCTACATCATAACTCATTATAAAACATCCATATAAATATAAGTATATTTATTCTATTTGATTAACATAAAATTTTTCTTTTTCTTCATCAGTCAATATTAAATCAACTACTGTTTTATATGCTTCAACTACACCTTCCTCCCCTTTTCTAAAGATATCTTTGTCAAAGTTTTCAAGTGTATCAACATCCCATAAACGTGTAGTGTCAGGACTTATTTCATCTCCAAGAACTAGATTACCCTCATTGTCCAATCCATATTCCAATTTGAAGTCAACTAATAATAATCCATGTTCTTTAAGGAATTTTGATAATGTTTCATTGATTTTAAGAGTCATTTCTCTAATTTCATCAAGAGTTTCCTGTGTTGCAATACCTAATGCAAGGATAATGCTATCATTTAACATAGGATCATGATATTCATCATTCTTATAGTCAAATGAAATAATAGGCGGATTTAATTCCTGTTTTTCTTCAAATGGATATTTTCTTAATAAACTACCTGCTGCAATATTACGACAGATAACTTCTAATGGTATCATTTTTAGGGATTTTGTAAGCATCTGAGCAGGTGCAACCAAATCAACATATTGTGTTCTAACACCAGCTTCTACCAAGATTTCAAAAAGCTTTGAGGATATTACTGCATTAAGTGCACCTTTTTTGGAAAGAGTTTCCTTTTTACCCCCATCAAGAGCAGTAATATCATCCCTGAATTTAATGAGAACTTCATCATCCTTATCTGTTTTATACACGTCTTTTGCTTTTCCAGCATATATCAATTCTTTATTAATTTCACTCATAGTAAATTCCACAAAATATATTATTGAAAAAATAATCTAATTAAGAAAAAATCATTTTTTAGATATTCTTCTAATAGTATAATATAATCTTTGTAAATGCTAACTATTATAATATATGAAATAAATATCTTATAGTATAATAAATAAGGAAAAAAATATTCCAAAAAATAATCAACATAATATATAATAATATAAATTTTAGGTGAATATGAATGTGTGGAATAGTAGGATGTGTATTGGATAAACCAGCTGCTCCAACAATAATAGAATCAATCAAAAAACTCGAATATCGTGGATATGATTCAGTAGGAATTGCAACATTAACCGACAAAATCAATGTCAAAAAAGGTAGCGGCCAAATTAAAGATGTAGATAATGCTATAAAATTAACAGAAATCGATGGAAACATCGGAATAGCACATACCAGATGGGCAACACACGGAATTCCATCAAAAGAAAATGCACATCCACATTGTGACTGTGAAGATAAGATAAGTGTAGTGCATAACGGAATTATAGAAAACTTTGAAGAGCTTAAAAAAGAATTGACCGAAGAGGGACATCAATTCAAATCAGATACAGATACTGAAGTAATACCTCATTTGATTGAAAACTATATGAAAGAAGGGTTAAACCTACTTAAAGCTGTACAAAAAACTGTAAAAAGATTAAAAGGATCATATGCATTGGCAATAATATCAACTGATGAACCTGATAAAATTATCGGTGCAAGAAATGAAAGTCCATTAATAGTAGGATTATCCGAAAATGGTAACTTCTTAGCATCAGATGTACCTGCAATACTCAAAGAAACAAAACGTGTAATATTCCTGGATGATGAAGAACTAATCGAACTAACAAAAGATGACGTTAAAGTAATGGATCTTGACTTGAACATTAAAGAAAAGACAGTTGAAACAATCACATGGACTGCAGATATGGCTGAAAAAGGAGGATATGCTCATTTCATGTTAAAAGAAATACATGATGAACCTCAAATAATCAAAGACACATTATCTGAATCTGCAAACATCAAGGAAATAGTAAATAAATTCAAGAAATTTAAAAGAATCTGCTTTGTAGCCTGTGGAACAAGTTACCATGCATCATTAATTGGAGAATACCTAATTGAAACAGAACTGGGCATACCAACAGAAGTAATCCTAGCATCCGAATTTGAATTCTTCAAGAAAACACTAGATGACCATACTCTTGTAATATTCATCACACAATCCGGTGAAACAGCAGACACTCTTAAAGCTCTTAAAATCGCTAAAGAAAAATCTGAAACATTAGCAATAGTAAATGTAGTTGGAAGTACCATAACACGTAAGGAAGGAGCTCACCATGTAATATATACAAGGGCAGGACCAGAAATTGGAGTAGCAGCAACAAAAACATACCTTAGTCAACTGATATGCATATACCTACTTGTAGCTCATATGGCAGAAAACGATGAACTATTAAACAAACTCGAAGACTTATCAGAACAAACAGAAAAATTATTATCCAAAGAGGAACAAATCAAGGAAATATCCAAAAAATACAAATATGCAAGTGACTTCTTCTACATAGGAAGAGGATTTAACTATCCAACAGCATTGGAAGGTGCACTTAAACTTAAGGAAATCACATACATCCATGGAGAAGGATATGCTGCAGGAGAATTAAAACATGGACCATTAGCATTGATAGACAACAATATCCCAGTAGTAGGAATATTACCACCTGGTCCAAGCTATGGAAAAACATACAGCAACCTCCAGGAAATCAAGTCACGTGGAGCAGACCTTATAGTATTAGGATCCAAGAATGATAAAAATCTAAACGGCATAGAGGATAAATTACTATTTGACAATGAAATTGATGAAAAAATGGCTCCATTATTATATATTATCGATTTACAATTATTAGCATATTATATAAGTGTAGCAAAAGGAATAGATCCAGATAAACCAAGAAATCTAGCAAAAAGTGTAACCGTCCAATAAAAAAAATATTAAATATGAGGTGATAACATGATGAAAGATCCCAAAGCATCAATAATGGTAATACTGGTAATATCCATATTATCATTCTCATTGGCAGCTGTATGTGGAAGTTTTCACATAGGTGAGGAGTTAAGTCAACAAATCATACCAGTATCAATCACCTCATCAGATGATATGATAAAGCCAATAAAAGAAAACAATTTCACACCAACAAAGATATCCATCATACAGCCAACAACCACAAAAAATACAACAAAGAATTACACTAGAAACTATACAAACAACACTACAAGAAATAAATCATCCAATACGTCAAATAATAATTACAGTATAAGTTCATCAAGCAATACTACCCATACTAGCACAGCCGACTAACCTCCTCCTTATCTTTATTTATTTTTAACTTATTTTAAGAGAACTATCTTAACATTTATTATATTGAATATTTAGTTAAATTAAAATCATTTAAGTTATATAGTATATGTAAAGATTATTATGGATGTATAATATGTATAAGAAGATTATTACCCCTCGTATTGGAGAAACTGATGGTTTAAGATATATAAATAATACAGCAATAGCTGACTGGTTTGAAGTTGCACGGAATCCTATTTTTAAAATATTCAATCCTGAATTGGAATTAACATATAAGAAATGGAATCTGTTGATGGTGCACAGTGACTTTAATTATCTTGAACATTTATATTTTGGATTTGATGTGGAAATCCACACATATATTACAAAGATTGAAAAAACATCAATAACCGTCTATCATGAAGCATGGCAGAATGGATTGTTATGTGCAAACAGCAACTGCATTTTAGTATACTATGATTATATTAGACAAAACAGTATGGAAATTCCTGATGATATCCAAAAGCATTTGCAGGAACATTTTATTACAAAAAAAGAACTAAAAAAAATGAAATAGATAAGTAAAAAAATAAGGGATAAACAATTTAGATTGTCTTACATCTGGTTTCCCATTATGAAGTTCATTATATCCTCATTTGATGAACGATTAACTATTGAAAGATAGGGATCGTCAGATTTTTGTTTTATTACAAGTATATCAGAGATATTTCCCTCAGTTATACTTATATCCTTTCCCAGTATGTTAAATCCATTTATGGTTGCCATCTTTAGAATATCCTTGGCAGTTATTTTATTCTGATAGGTTCCACGCATGGCCTTTAATGTGTATTCCATTTCACGAAACATGTCTGGTTTATTAAACATTACATTATCTGTTCCCAATGCTACGTCAAGACCTACCTCATTATACACTGATACGGGAGGCATTCCTGTTGATAACATTCCATTTGATCGTGGACATGCTATTATGTATGGACTGGTTTCCATCAGCAGCTCTAGATCCTGCAGTATTGGCTGGGTTGCATGTACTATTGTGGTAAATCCTGCACGTAATGCTCTTTCTATTTCTGTCTGGTTGGTTAATTGTACACTACGTTCCTGGAGTTCATAGTATTCTGCAACATGTATTACTGCTAGTTTATCCTCCTGGTTACATACATCTGCTATCTGCATCATAATTTCTGAATCAATATCTCCAACTCCACTTAATCCTATTCCATCACAATGCTGCAGCAGTTCTCTTGTAAGTAATCTTGCCTGTTCTGGTGTTGTGTCTGCCTGGTAATATTCATCACATCTGCCTAGTATGCATGCATTTATTGGAAGGTCATAAATTGCCTTTTTCAGCAATTCCACACCATGCAATCCACCTTCCCTAAAGTCTATGAATGTGGATATGCCTGAGAGCATCATTTCTTTTGCTGTTTCATGCATGGAATCGATTATCTCTTGGTCTGATGCTTCTTTAAGTTTTTGATGTTTGAGTCCATTTGGCGGTTCTACCAATTCCTGTATGCTAAGTCCATCTCCCACATCTTTTACTATAGAGTCTCCTATATGAATATGTGCATTTAGAAATGCAGGCATTACAATACAATCAGTAGCATCGATTATTTCACCTTCTTCATCATAAGGTGATAGTTTAATTATACGTCCTTCATCATTTATTATAACATTTGTTTTTGTTGCTTCAAGGTTAAAACCTACAAGTACCAAACCATTCTTTATAGTTATCATAATATTAGATCCTTAAAATAATTCATTTAAAAAAAATAATAATTGGGGTTAATTGGAGTTTATGGAAATCATTAAAATCTATTGTGCATATTCATTTAATGATTTGACGTTTATTTCACCTTTTAGTGCTTCTTCAATAGCTTTGAGTGTAGCATTAGCAGCTGAAATTGTTGTCACATATGGTACTCCCAGTTCAACTGCGAGTCTTCTTATTATATATCCATCATCTGCTGATTGTTTGCCGCTAGGTGTGTTTATAACAAATGCAACTTCACCATTAATCATTGCATCACGTATATTTGGTGAACCTTGACTTACTTTACGGATTACATCAATATCAACATCAGATGCTGCTTCTGCTGTTCCTTTAGTTGCTATTAAATCAAATCCTAATTCTTTTGCTTTTCTTGCTATTTCAGCTATTTTTGGCTTGTCAAGGTCTCTTACACTTATGAATATTTTACCTTCTGTTGGAAGGTTCATGTTAGCTGAAAGCTGTGATTTATAGAATGCAAGTCCAAAGTTTTTGTCGATTCCCATTGTTTCTCCAGTTGATTTCATTTCTGGACCGAGAATTGAATCTGCGTCTGGGATTTTGATAAATGGGAATACTGATTCTTTAACTGCTACGTGTTTGATGTCAGCATAGTTTACAAGGTCAAAGTCTGAAAGTTTTGCTCCTAACATTATTTTAGTTGCTATTTTTGCAACTGGTATTCCTATTGCTTTACTTACAAATGGTACTGTACGACTTGCTCTTGGGTTTGCTTCGATTATGTAGAGTTTTGGTTCTGGATCCATTTTTATTGCATATTGAATGTTTATCAGTCCCACTACTCCAAGTCTTAATGCTAATTTTCTAGTAAATTCCTCTACTTGATTAATGATTTCCTGTGATACTGATTGTGGAGGTATTACACATGCAGAATCTCCTGAGTGAATTCCTGCTTCTTCTATGTGTTCCATGATTCCACATACATATACATCGTCTCCATCACATAATGCATCTACATCAAGTTCTATTGAGTCTTCAAGAAATTTGTCTACGAGTATTGGATGTTCTTTGGATACTTTTACAGCTTCTTTCATATATTCTTCAAGTTCATCATCATCATAGACTATTTCCATTGCTCGTCCACCAAGGACGTATGATGGTCTTACAAGTACTGGGAAACCTATGGAATGTGCCGCTTCTCTTGCATCATCGAGTGAGAATGCAATTCCATAATCTGCCTGTGGTATTCCAAGTTCATTAAGTACTTCTGTGAATTGTTCACGATCTTCTACCATATCAATACTTTCAAATGGTGTTCCTAATATTTTTACACCTGCATTGTTTAGGTCTTCTGCTAAGTTAATTGATGTTTGTCCACCAAATTGTACTATGATTCCTTCAGGTTTTTCCCTATCTATAATAGATAGCACGTCTTCTTTGGTCAATGGTTCGAAGTATAATTTATCTGATGTGTCATAGTCGGTACTTACTGTTTCTGGGTTGTTGTTTATAAGGATTGTTTTGACTTTTTCTTCTTTTAATGCTAATGCTGCATGTACACAGCAGTAGTCAAATTCTATTCCTTGTCCTATTCTGATAGGTCCTGCACCTAATACTATTATTTTCTTTTCATCCTCAGCTTCAAATTGTGATGGTGAATCGTATGTTCCATAGTAATATGGTGTTTTTGCTTCAAATTCCCCTGCACATGTATCTACCATTTTATATTCTGGTGCTAGATTCATGTCGTGGCGAGCCTGTGCTACTTCATCTTCGGTTATGTTCAATAGTTCTGCTATACGTTTATCTGAGAATCCGTATTGTTTGATTTTTCTAAGGATTTTCTCATCTTTAAGTACGTCAAGTCCTTGTTGTTGTATGCTTTCTTCACATTTGACTATGTTTTTGATTTTGTTCAGGAAGAATGAACTGATTTTTGTTATTTCTTCAAGTTCCTGTATGTCTCTTCCATCTTTTATTGCTGAGTATATTTGGAACATTCTTTTATCTGTTGCATGTTCTAGGTTATAGTCTGTGTAATCCATGTATTCAAATGCATCTTCATCTATATCAAGGGAACGTAATGATTTCTGTAATGCTTCCTCTAAGGTTCTTCCTATTGCCATTACCTCTCCTGTTGATTGCATTTGAACTCCAAGTTCACCACTGCTTTCTTTGAATTTGTCAAATGGCCATCTTGGGACTTTTGCAATTACATAGTCGACTGCTGGTTCAAATGAGGCAGGGGTTTCCTTGGTAATATCATTCTTAATTTCATCAAGTGTCATTCCCAATGCTATTTTTGATGATACTTTTGCAATGGAATATCCTGTTGCCTTACTTGCAAGTGCACTACTACGGCTTACCCTAGGGTTTACTTCAATAACCTTGTATTCCTTGGTAACAGGATGCATTGCAAATTGTATGTTACATCCACCCTGTATACCTAATGCTCTTATGATTTTTATTGAAGCATTTCTTAGTTTTTGACAGTCTTCATCGGATAATGTTTGTGTTGGTGCAACTACTATACTTTCACCTGTGTGTATACCCATTGCATCAATGTTTTCCATATTACATACTATGATACAGGAATCGTTTTTATCACGCATTACTTCGTATTCTATTTCCTGCCATCCAAGAACTGATTCATCGATTAATACCTGGTCATTGAAACTCATGTCCAGACCGTGAATTACAATTTCCTCAAATTCTTTCTTGTTGTTTGCAATTCCACCACCAGTTCCTCCAAGGGTAAATCCTGGTCTTACAATCACAGGATATCCTATGTCTTCAACTGCCTTAAATGCATCTTCTAATGAATTTACTGCATGACATTTAGGAATTGGTTCATTGAGTCTTTCCATGAATTCTGCAAATAGGTCACGATCTTCCACATCTTTAATTGTTTGGATTGGTGAACCTAATACTTGAATACCGTCAAGTGCTCCCATCTTGTCAAGGTCTATTGCTATGTTTAATCCTGTTTGTCCACCCATTGTAGGAAGTATTGCATCAACCTGTTCTTTTTCAATAATCTTTGCTACCATTTCAGCATTTAAAGGTTCTACATATACTTTATCTGCTGTTTCTATGTCTGTTTGTATTGTTGCAGGATTACTGTTTACCAGTACAGTTTCCACACCTTCTTCTCTTAATGATTTACATGCTTGAGAACCAGAATAGTCAAATTCAGCTGCTTGTCCTATTTGAATTGGACCAGAACCTATAATTAATACTTTTTTAATACTTTCATCCTTTGGCATATTATTTACTCCTAAAAAATTCTCTAAAAAATAATTTCTTTTCCACCTTAGTAATTCCTCATAGTATCTACAAATTTGTCAAAGAATTCTTGTGTATCATGAGGTCCAGGTCCTGCTTCTGGATGGTATTGTATACATGATATTGGTAATTCTTTATGAACAATAGCTTCTGGTGAACCATCATTTAAGTTAATTTGTGTAATTTCCAAATCGGTTTCATCAATAGTTTCTGGATCAATTGAGAAACTATGATTTTGTGAAGTCATATATACCTGACCTGATTCTAAATCCTTAACTGGCTGATTTGATCCTCTGTGACCAAATTTCATTTTATAGACGTCAGCACCAAATGTTAATGCAATTATTTGTTGACCAAGACAGATTCCTGCTATCGGCATTTTTGTTGATAGTTCTTTAATTGTATCTTGTATTCCATCAACGTTATGTGGATTTCCAGGACCACTTGATACAAGTACTCCATCAACATCCAATGCAAGAATGTCTTCTGCACTGCTACTTGCAGGCATTATTGTAACTCCTAAGTCACGGTCTACAAGGTTGTCAAGAATATTCTTTTTAACTCCACAATCAAGTACTGCGACGTTAATGTCTTTTCTTTCAACTAAGACTTTAGGTTCTTTTACTGTGATTCTTTCAACTAATTTTAAATCTTCAAGAGGTGTTTGTTCTCTTGTAATTTTAAGTAATTCATCATCTGAAATATCACAATTTGCAACTGCTGCTTTCATAGAACCTACTTCTCTTATTTTAAGTGTTATTAAACGAGTATCAATTCCACTGATTCCAGGTACATCATTATCTGCTAAGAATTCAGATAATGTCTGTTCACTTTTTGGATGACAAGGTTCATCACATACTTCTCTTACCACATATGCTTCTGCTTTAATATCATCTGACTGATACCAATCTTTTGAAACACCATAATTTCCTTCTAAAGGATAGGTTGACATTAATATCTGACCAGTAAATGAGGGATCAGTTAATGCTTCAACATATCCACACATTGCTGTTGAGAAAACAATCTCACCAGTCTTAATGCCTTCTGCACCAAATCCTTCTCCTTCCAAGATTGTTCCATCTTCCAATGCTAATTTTGCAGTCTTTACCACTTTTAAACCCCAATTTAATATTATATATTAAATGAATCAAGCAACATCTAAAAAATAGTTCTTAATTACTTTAATTCATCAATATTTCTATACGTTTAACTACTAAACAAACATATGAAAATAAAATAACAAGATATATTGTTAAATTACCATAAAATGCCAATTATATAATTATCATTAAAATAAAATTTTATAAAAAATTCTACAACAATCTAAACCTATAATTTAACATAAATATTCATAATTAAATACAAATACAATTTATAAATTATTTTAAGCTTAATAATGTAGTGAATTATAAAATAAAATTATCAAAACGATAATTTTCCATAATTATTCAGCAATATAACACATGTTCATTCCTAATATTAATATATTATAGTTAATACTAAAAAAAAGTTACTATCAAAAAATAGAATTATATGGAATTTTAATATACAATGATGAAGAAAATTACAAAAAATTGAATGAAAATACTAATTGTCCAATCCATCATACTGCATTATTATAGCATCTTCACCATCACTATAATATTTTCTGCAATATTTAACCTGTTTGAATCCCCGTTTCTGATAGAATTTTCTGGCATTGATGTTTGATTTTCTAACTTCCAACCTAACCGTGTAAATATTATGTTCCTGCAATATGCGTATAGCATTCAACAACAACATAGATCCTACTTTCATATTATGAAATCTCTCATCCACTGCTATAGCTATGATATGACCCATCCCTTCCCGAATCCAGAATACAATATATCCTATTACACCAGAACCTATTTGTGCTACTAAAAATCCTGCACCCTTCTTATGTAATTCAAGCAATAATCCCATAGGATAAGGATCAGGAAAGGAATCATATTCAATCCTTACAACGTCATCTATGTCAGATATTTTAAAATCTCTAATTATCAATACTATCACATGCTAATAAAAATTAGTCTATATAATATTATATCTATCCTATGATTAAAAATTATTTTTATATCTAATTATACTAATGTTGTATACATATGACAAAAATTTATCCTATTTAAAAGTTCCATAATCCCTGATTACATCTTCAATACTTACATCATTTTCTAAGTTATTTAACATGGTTAATGCAGGATTTGTATGATTTTCCACCCTTTTATATAATGGATTGAGAAATACTTCTTCATTATAGCCTCTTTTTTCAAGACCTTCCCTGGACAAATCCAATAGTTGATATAATAGTCCATAGAGTTTATCTTCATTAATAAATGAAGGCAGGTTTCTGTTTACAAACAATCTGCGTAGTTCTGTAGCTGTATATCCTTGATGATATATGACGTTATCATCATTAAGTAGTTTTTCAACTTCATCGAGGTTGTGTTTGAGTCCTAATTGAAATGCACCAACACACATTGCATCCCGTATTGGCTGAGTACATACACTTCTATATTCTATTGTTCCCCTATATGTTAAATCTAGAAACTTAAATGATCTTAAGTATTTGATGTCATTTAGTTCTGGATGAAATTTAACCTTACCATATTTTCCCTTGTCACAATAATCTCCTTCTACTGTGTCTTTGTTAAAGTAGTCAAGAATATTCATTGTTGGAAAGTTTATATAGAATCCATCTCTCATTGTACAATAAATATTCAATGATTCAATATATTTTATCAAGTCATTTATATCTTCCAATTCTGTTTCATACATTCCAATATTGTGGGGATTTATACCATGAGTACTGTCCTGCCAGAACATGTCACGACAACAGATTAGTTCTTCATTTTCTTCAAGAAGTACTGAATTAGAAAACAGAACTGCCTTTAATGGTTCTACTTTGGAAAAGGTATTTATGGTCTTAATCAAATCCTTTTTTTCAACATCAAGCTGTACCTGTGATGCACTTGAAAACATTCCATATTCGGGATAATCATGAAAATATTTTGGAAGCTTTGAATATTTAGAATAGGAACACAGATGATGATATAACATTTGATAACGTTCGCTTGGTATTGGTATGTGTTTATTGTATTTTCTATAGGGATTTATTCCTATTCCGGTTAATGTATGATTATATTCCTCGAAGGTTTTTTTAAAGAATTCATAGTATATTCGAAAGCGGTTATGTACATTATTAAGATTTACTTCCTTTCCCAATGAGAATTCCAGATTATTGTATGAACAGTCATAGGAGATTATGTCCCCAGTTTTTTCATCTATTAATGAACAGAAATGACCGTTGTGATCTGTAACTTTAGGCTTAAATTGGGTGAAGTTTTCAAGAAATATGTCTGTTACTTTATGTACTACCATAAAGTTTACTGCAGTCTTTTCAAGATTTAATATAGGGATTTCTATTTCTATCCCTATAAAATCTTTATAGCCATTAGTTGTTGGTTCTATAAATCGTTTGTATAATTGTTTTTTAACTTCCTGACTTGTAATAGGGACATTGGCATTCTTTGGCATTATTTAATTCACCACAACTTTTTAATAATGTGTTTTTTAGTTCGGGGCTTACGTGTTCGAATATGAATTCAAAGTCTTCCTGTGATATTTCATATTCATTATTGTGTACTTTACCTTTTTTGCTTAACTGACCATTTTTAAATGATATTACTCTGTTTATTGGAAATTCTTTCCATGCTTCATCACTCAATGGTGTGGTAGCTATGAATACTTTATCGTCTTCATTTAGATAGTATAGGGAGTTTTTATAGTTTGAATGGGCATATACCACGTCTTCATTAAATAATAGGAGATTTAACTTATTTCCTTTGGCTAATTTTGAGATTATATTATCTATTATATTGAATAATTCATCTTCATTTAGCAGAAGAGATTTTTGTTCTTGTTTTTCATTTATTTCATCAATTATATGAAGTAGTATCCGTTCTGAATCTGTTTGTCCAATTTGTTGGGACATGTATTGATTTAATAATCCACATTTGAATACTGTTCCATTATGTATTAGTGTCCAGGTTCTTCCTGTATTGTCACTTCTTGAAAAGGGATGACAATTGAATGAATTTTGACAGCCCATTGTTGCAAGTCTTATATGTGCAAATGCATGATTTACGATAATTGGTTTTTCTAATAATTTTTCTAATTCTTTACTTTCGGATGCTTTAATTGCTTCTTTTTCTATTAAGGATTGATTTTCTCGCATTAATGCTAGTCCCCACCCATGTGGATGTTGTTCACAATGCTTATAAAATTGATGTAAGTAATTATTTATTGGAATACAATCTTTTGAGCAAACGCCAAATAATTCACACATCTTGTCACCTCCATTTTCTGTATTTGAGTTTTTATTATTTTTTTTAAATGAGATATTTGTAGGAAAATATTTCGATTTAAATAGAAAATATAACAATGTTAATTTTCTATAACAATGTTATATTTTTAATAGTATATAAGTATATTGATTAATATGGAGCAAAAGTCCTCAAAAAATATTATCGATTTTAAATAATTTTCCAAAATAAAATCAATGCTGTCAAGTTAAGGTAGTTTTTGTGTGAAATATTTTTTTTAAATTTTTGAGATTTTCCTTTTTAGAATGATCTTTTGTTGTTGTCGTTGAATTTGTGTCCGTAGTCTACTGGTTCTCGTGGTGTTGTTTTTGTTTCTTCTTTTATGGGTATTAAGTTTTTTTGTAGTATTTTGAATATTAAAAAATAAATATTAATTTATGCAATATTTTCTAATTAAAGTTTCAATAATGCTTTAATTTATAATTTAAGGAACCTGATTTTCAACAGTAACATATTATTCTTTAAAATCATATTTACACTTGCTGCAAGTGTAACATGAAAATTTCAAGTGTAAAATTTACATATTTTATAATTTTATTATTTAAAAACTAGTTTTAGATTAAATTTTTTTGTTTCAAGATAGGTTTTCTACAGAGCCCTAAAATAAATAAATGTTATAACTATTGTAAAATGTATGTTAAACTGTGAGTATTGGTGGATTTATTATTAAAAATTTAAATTGTTATTATGTATTTTTCTAATTTTATATTTTAGAGGTTTTTGTTTATTTTTAGTTTTACTATAAGTTTCTATGAATAATAAATTTAATACTATTTTAAGTAATTATTAACTTAAGAATATGTTCTTTAATTGAATGAAAATATTCTATTTTGTAGATTATGATTGTTAATTTAATGATAATTAATAATATTGTAGAGTATAATCGATATTTTTTAAAAAATTAAATATTTTGTAGATTTTAATCTACTAAATTTATATACTATAAAATACATAATAATCATAACAAAATCATTGAGGATAAAAATGATTAAAAGAGAATTATATCTAAATCAAATTAGACGATTAATAGATAAAGACCCAATTAAAATCATAACGGGTGTTCGAAGAAGTGGTAAAACATATCTATTAAAAAGTATTCAAGAAGAACTTGAAAAAAGAGGAATATCTGATGAAAACATATTCTTAATCTCATTTGAGTCAATGAAATACAATAAAATAGAAAACTTCAACCAACTCGATGAATGTATCATAGACTTAACTAAAAATGTTAAAGGTAAAATTTACCTTCTTTTTGATGAAATACAAAACATTAAAAACTGGGAAAAAAGCATAAATGCATATAGAGTAGATTTGAATTGTGATATTTATATCACTGGTTCTAATTCAGAATTATTGTCTGGTGAAATGGCTACACTAATCTCCGGAAGATACTATCAAATCAACATTTATCCATTTTCATTTGTTGAATTCATACAATACAAAAAGGAAATTGAAAAAACAGATGTAAACAATATAGAAGATCTGTTTATAGAATATGTTGAATATGGGGGAATGCCACCTATTCAACAAGTTGCAGCCGAAGATAAATTATCATATTTGGGAGACATATACAATACAATACTACTAAAAGACATTGTCACAAGACATAACATCAGAAACACTGATATGTTAAATCGTATACTCAACTATGTAATATTGAATATTGGAAAAAACTTCTCAGCAACCAATATAGCTAAATATATGAAACATGAAAGGCGAAAAATATCAAAAGATACGATACTTGATTATTTATTATACTCCAAAAATGCATGTTTCATACATCAGGCCCCTCGTGAAGACATAAAAGGAAAGAGAGTATTGCAACACAACGAAAAATACTTTTTAGTGGATCATGGCTTTTATCAGGAAAAATATGGTGATATAGAAAACATGGTTTCCATTCTTGAAAATATTGTCTACATTGAACTGCTCAGAAGAGGATATACTGTTAAAATAGGAATAATAAACGAAAAAGAAATTGACTTTGTTTGTACAAAAGATAAAGAGAAATTATATATTCAGGTAACATACCAGTTAAAAAATGATGAAACAATCGAAAGAGAATTTTCAGGTCTTGCACAGATAAATGACAACTTTGACAAATATGTTTTAAGCATGGACAAACTGGATTTTTCCAGAAATGGACTAAAACATAGAAATATAATTGATTTTTTAACATCTGATTATATATAAAGAAAATTACAAAACAAAAATTGTAGTAGTGATTATATGGATGATTATCTGATTGAAACAGAAAGCATTAATTATATGAATTCTGATATTCAATATCAAGTTCAAAAATATATAAACCAATCATTAGATGAAGTTGATTATATCAAACGCTGTTATATGTTTGTTAGGGATGAAATTCATCACTCATGGGATATTGAAACAGATATCGTTTCAAGAACAGCCAGTGATGTTCTTAATAATAAACATGGAATCTGTTGGACTAAATCATGTCTTCTTTCAGCACTTTTAAGAGCAAATGGAATTCCATCAGGTATCAGTTACCAATTGCTTACACGCACAGATGATGAAAGTGAAGGTTATATGATTCATGCTTTAAATACTGTTTATATTAAAGATTTGAATAAATGGATCCGGTTTGATGCTCGGGGAAATAAGGAAAATGTTAATGCATGTTTTAGCTTGGATGAAGAATATCTTGCATATTCTATTCGAAGTGAACTTGGTGAAATTGATTATCATGACAATCATCCCGATTTGGATGACAGGCTAATCAGTATTCTGAATGACAGTAAAAGTATAATGGAAATTTCAATTGACTTTGAGTTTTAGTTGTAATCATTTAATGAAATATTTATTTTTATTTTAGTTAGTTTTTTTTTTATTTTTAAAGATATTTTTTATATCTATAAGCAATGCTGTCAAGTTAAGGTAGTTTTTGTGTGAAATATTTTTTTTAAATTTTTGAGATTTTCCTTTTTTAGAATGATCTTTTGTTGTTGTCGTTGAATTTGTGTCTGTAGTCTACTGGTTCTCGTGGTGTTGTTTTTGTTTCTTCTTTTATGGGTATTAAGTTTTTTTGTAGTATTTTGATATTTTCTGTATTGTTTGTTGTTGTTTTTGTTCATCAGAGTCTAATAGGTTTAGTAATTCTTTTTTTACTAGTCCTACTGTTATGTTGAAGTTTGCTTGGTATTCTTTGTATTTGT
>SUTR01000037.1 GCA_015062825.1 Methanosphaera stadtmanae | reverse complement strand
GAGTTGTTAAGTCCGCAGTTTCCAACACCCGATTTTATACAATTTCATAACTTGATAGATTCAAATAAAGGTTTTATTAAGATACAGATTTTCGTAATTTGTAAATTATTATTTGTGTTCTAATTTTATTACATGAATGTGACTTTTAAGAAATGTTTATTGCATTCACATTCTAGTTAGGTGTATTCAGTATTTGGATTAAGTAGTATTTTCAATAGCTTTTTTTTGTGGATATACGTTTGAACGTTTTTCTGGTACGGCGACCAAAGCGATAGGGTCACATCTGATCTCGTCTCGATCTCAGTAATAAAGTCTATCTACGTTCTGTTTTGTACTATAGGTGGTAAGTCTATGGGAATTTCGGAAAGTTGCCGGCCTTTAATATTATTCTTAACCTTTGATTATTTTTGTGGCAGTTTTGTGAAGAGTTTATTATGTATTTCTTGTTCTTGTTTTTGTAGTAGATTCGTGATTCTTATTCTTGGGTTGACACATTTTTTGTGTCGACCTTTTTTAATACAACATATTTATTAATAATTAATGATATAGTATTACTTGTAATATGTGTATATTTTTTTTATTGTTTTTTATTTAATTATGAAAATTATTAGAGATAACTATGGTTATATTAATAGTATATTGGTCTTAATTTTATTAATTCCCATAATCTTGCTAATGTTATTATCCATAAGTCAAAATGAAATATTGGTCAATAATTCAGTAGATATTTTTGAAGGTAACGTTTTATCCACTAAGACTAATGATTTCATCAATCAGATTAATATCATATCCATGGAGTCCATGCATAACCTATCATATAAAAGTGTTTCTGATGGTGTTGTTATTTCAAATAGTAGCAGGCAATTGAAGATGCGTATACAAGATGCTGTTAATAATTTATCTGTTGATTATCAGCATAAGGGTTTACATGTTGACTGTCGTATTATCAATGTAGTTGCATCCACAAATCCCTTTGAATATAATGTCTATTATAGAATCAATTCATCTGTCATTAATGATTCATCCAATAAGAAAGTTTCACAAAAGGGTTGTATGAATGTTTCCATTGTCAATAGTGAATATCCGGTCTATGATCCTTATCCATTATTTAATGCTAGAGTTCATATTTCTGGTAATGAATATGTTTATGATTCAATTGAGGATGATTTATCTAATGCATATGATGGTGCCGATAGCGGGTTAATAATTAAGAAATGTGTCTATGATGATTATACTTTGCACGGTCACAGTAACAATTCTATTGGGGATTGCTTAGAAAATCATTATTATCATCTTAGTCATGATGGCTTATGTATCTTTTGTAGACTTGAAAACAGATCATCCTGTATTCATAATGGTCTTGAGACTTTTGTTGTATCTCATGTTCATAGCAATCAATCAGTTGTTTCAGCCGATCATGTTTTATTCAACACTACTGGTAATCAGTATTTGGGGGATGTGATTGTCATTAATAGTTCATCATTTATTTATCTTGATAATGGTCATAGGAGTAAGTATGGATTATGAATTCAGAGGGTCAGTTAATCATTTCTGATTTGTTATTGTATCTTGTCTTATTAACATTTGTATTTATTTTAATCATTTATCTTTATGGTGTTATTGATGATGATTCTACTGATGTTGTCGGCGATAGTTATTATAATAATAAGTTGAATAACCTTATGTCTATGCTTGTCTTATCTAGTGGCAGTCCTAGTAATTGGGAGTATTTATCCGATGAAAAGATTGACTCTATTGGTCTTTGCAAGTCTAATGAGTCGTATGTCATATCTTATGATAAGCTTATTCGTCTTAGGGATGATGATTATCTTTTAGATAAATTCTTCTGTGATGTTGATTATGTTCGTCTTTATCCAAGGGATAATCCTGATAATAGCATTAATATTCATGGTAAGTATACATCAGGCACTAATAAAAATATATTAACCAAATCTGTTGTTGTTATTATGGATTATGGCTTTGATATTTTACCTATTGTTAATGATACTATAGATTATAATTGTCCATTAAATCATTTTAATGATAGTCATTCATGGACTTGCAAATCTATCCTGGTTGATTCATCAAGACTTAGCAATGGAAAATATTATCTGGTAACAAACAGGTCATGCAGATATGTTTTATCAAATACCTATGGAGACAGTTATTCCTATCACTCATCAGGATATGCTGATATAACTGATAAGATTAAAACATTATGCAATGATAATGATAATGAAACTATAACCATTCACATTGATAATTTGAAAACTACTAATTACTTGGTATATGATGATAAGGATAGATATAATCATATTGCTTCTGTAATTTATCCTGAAGTATATATTATTCAAATAGGATTGTCTATGTAATTATCGTAAATTAGTAATATTTTAATTATAATGTATAATCATTATATTTTGTTCATATCCTATGCTAAAATTCATCTTATAAATGAATAAGTTTTAATATTTGAATTTATTTTTAATCATTGAATATATGATTTAAATATAACTGTGTTATAATTTATCATAAAATCATCGAATCATTTATATAATAATTATTATAAATTAATTATTATAAATTATAGGAGCTTAAGATATTATGACAGAATTACCAATTGCACCAATTAAAAGAATATTAAAAAATGCAGGTGCAGCCAGAGTTAGTGATGATGCAGCAGAAGAACTTGCAAAAATATTAGAAGAAATTGGAGAAGAATATGCTTCCCAAGCTAATAAATTAGCAAAACACGCTGGTCGTAAAACTATCAAAGCAGAAGATATTGTATTAGCAACTCGCTAATTAAAAAATTTTTTAAACCTTTTTCATTTTTTTTTACATTTTTTTATAAAAACGTTTTTACTTAAAAATTCTTATTTTAGTTATTTTAAATATTATACATAAACACCTCTATTTTATTCTATGGAGAATTTAAATTGATAAATAATGTAAAGAATGCCTTTGATAAGGCAGCAAATGATTATGATTTGTCACGTAAACAAATCATACCCTTTATGGATATTTACTATAATACGGCAGTAGAATTAACTAGACAATATGAAAATCCAACAATCCTGGATTTAGGAGCAGGTACTGGAATACTTACACAACTATTGCATGAAGTCCATCCGGAAAGTTCAATAACTCTTGTTGACATGTCACATGAAATGTTATCTAAGTCCCGCAGTAAATTTGCTTCAATTGATAAATTTGAATACATTGAAGGCAATTATCTTACCATGGAATTTCCCTCAAGCTATGACATAATAATATCCTCACTATCAATACATCATCTAACGGATAAACAAAAACAAATACTGTATAAGAAAATATATGATCATCTAAATAATGGTGGCGTGTTTATCAATGCTGATGAAGTACATGGTCCAACAGACAAGACAGAACAAATGTATAAGGAATTAGAAAATGAACATCTATATAATCAGGATATAAGTAATCAAAAGAAATCTGAAATTCTGGAAAGAAGAAAATTAGACCAGCCTGCAACATTACTTGATACAATATCCTGGTATGAAGAAATAGGATATAAAAATGTAGATATATTCTATAAATATTACAGGTACTTTGTCATATATGGTGAAAAATAATTATTTTACTTTATATAATATAAACAAGTAATATTATAATAGTGATTAAATGAGTGATTCTATAAATCCTGATAAATCAGTAATTAAAAATTATGCCATACTAATAGTAGGTCTGTTCATAATGAGCTTTGGTGTAAGTCTATCCGTTAAGTCTAATCTCGGAACAACGCCAATATCCTGCATACCTAATGTAATTAGCTTTGCATCAACATTATCCTTAGGTATGATAACAATAATATTCAATGCATTACTGATATTGATTCAAATACTTATTCTCAGGAAGAATTTTCCAAGAGTACAATATCTGCAGTTGCTTGTTACAGTAATATTTGGATACTTCATTGACTTGACACTATGGATTTTAAATGGTCTTGTACTTACAACTTATATTGATCAGTGGATAGTATGTATAATCAGTTGTTTTGTAATAGCATTCGGTGTCTTGCTTGAGGTAAAATCAAATGCAATAGTACTGCCAGGGGAGGGTGTATCACTTGCAATACGTCATGTAACAAACATTGAATTTGGAAAATTAAAGACCTTGTTTGATACCAGCAATGTTGTTATTGGAGCAGCACTATCATTAATATTGTTTGGCACATTTAAGGGTGTGGGACTTGGAACAATATTTGCAGCAATAGCAGTAGGTTATATAGTACGATTCTATAAAGGAATTTTGGACAAATTCATATAATTTTAATACGTACTTATATAATAGAGATTTAAGGAATCATCTTTTTATGAATTTATTCTTGATTTTCTTAATTTTTATTATTCCGGCTTATTATCATTTTGTTTTTTGAGCATAAAATATAATATTGTCATGATTATGCTTAGAATGAATAGGAATATTGCTACATATCTGAAATAAGGATTTATAAATGGTGCTACAATATATACAATGATAGACATTATAAATGATCCGATGATGGGTACACGTAATCGTTTAAGGCCTTGTTCTGATTCTTCTTTAGTGTATTCTATTTCATTCTGTTTAAGTTCTTTTCCACAGTTTTTACATTCATATTCCTGTTTATCGTTAATTGTTACTTTTTGTCTACAATATTTGCATAGTGGCATATTTTTTTTCTCCTTCATGTTTATTGGTTTAACTTAAAATTCATTAACTGTTTCTAATTTAACTTATATTTTTTAATTTATAAATATTTGTGTATTCTTGATATTTACTGTATATTATAAATTGATTATACTAATATTAAATAGTATTACCTAGTATGTGTTGTTTAAATAACTGATTATAAAAATATTTAAAAATAGGCTTATTAAATATATTCGAAAAATTTGAAAAAACAGTTTAGCCAATACTTATTTACGCATTGTTATATAAAACTTTAAATAAATATATAATAGTACTAAAATTAATTTTAAAGAAAAAAACAATAAGAATAATTATAATTAATTTTTATTTAATCAAAAAAAGTTGATAATATGGAGTTATATAAACTTATTTTCATAACAACAATTGTTTTATTATCTTTATCTTGTGTATCAGCTACAGAAAATATTTTAAATAATGTGGATGATAATATCTATGAAGATAATGTAAATTCTAATCTAAATAATTTAGATGAAGATATGAATATTTATACAAATGGGACTAGTCAATTTAATAATAAAGAATATGACTTTATTAATGAATCTGTCTCTAATAATTCTTTTTATGAAAAATTTGGAGGAGATTATAAAATTGATTTAAATCATAAAGAAAAGATTTATACAAAATCTGATGCTTATTTTGATGTTTCAGTTAATGATATTGTATTTGGTGATATAGTAGAAATAAATGGATTTCTAAGAAATAATACACATTATTTAAAAGATAAACAAATTATTATACAAACAGATAATGACATTTACTATTCAAATACTGATGATGAAGGACATTTTATTTATAATTTAACTGATTATAGTATGGGTTTAAATACTATTATTTTTCTTTTTGAAGATGAATGTTATGATGAGGTAGCATTTGGACAGTTTAATGTATTTCAAATAAATACTACAACTAAAATCATAGATATTCAAGAAAATGGAAATCAAACAATAATAATATGCAACGTTACTGATGATACTAGTCATATGATTAATGAGGGATATGTTAATTTAGTAAATACTAATCATACGATAGTATCTTCTCCCGTAATAAATGGAACTGCTACTTTAATTACAACTTCTTCAATAAATCGTAATTATTCAATAGAATATATTGGTGGTTCTATTTATAATTCATCAAAATTGGGATTACGACAATCAAATACTATTTTAAATACAGAAATATTAATTGATGATATAAATTGTGTTGGGGGGGAAACAGTAGATTTTACTGCAAGAATAGTTGATGAAAATGGAAATAATGTTAGTGGTGGAAAAGTAGTTTTTAAAGTGAATGGAAAAACTCTCAAAGATGATAATGGTCGAGTAATATATGTAGGAGTCAATAATGGTAGGGTTAATTTAACATACACTACTCCTTTAGGATGGATATCTTCATCTAATTTAACTACATCTTATGTAATTGGATGTGTATATAGTGGTTCATCGATTTATAATAGTTCACGTGCTACTAATGGAACAATAACTGTTGCTAAAAGAACAACTCAATTATTAATTACAATTCCAACAGAAGTTAAATTTACACAAATCGTCACTTTTAGAGCAGTATTAACTGATTCCTTAATAAATAACAGTGGAATAGTGATATTTAAAATAAATGGAAATACAATTAAAGATGATGATGGACATATAGTTTATGTTAATGTTGTAAATAATGAAGCTTTATATGATTATACAATACCATTTAATCTTTCTTTAAAAAGTTATACTATCACGGCTGTATATTCAAATCCACATTATCAAAGAGCAGAAAACACAACAAATATTACAATTAATAGATTAAATACATATATTAAAATTTTTACAAAACATACTAACAATGATACAATTCACATTGAAGCGGAATTATATGATGAATATGATAATCCTTTAATTGGAAATATTAATTATGTTATCAAACTCAATGGAGTAACTTTCATGTCAAATTCCACAACAAATTCGGAAATTGATGTGATTTTAGGATATTCATTTAAAGAAAGAATATATTCCTTATCATTAGTTATAGGAACAAATAATAAATATAACGGATCAAGAAATACTACTAATTTAACTCTTGAAAAAGCTAAAATTGACATAGAACTAAATAATTTATACAGATGTAACAATGCTAATATTCAATTAAATATAAATAACCAACTACTGGATACAAATACTATTTTAGAAGTATATCTTGACGAATCAAACATATATAATTCTCTAATAAATACTACATTCATAAATATTACCCAATATATTCCAATAGAATATGAAGGAAGGTATCTATTAACATTAAAAGTAGATAATACAAATTCCACTTATATAACAACTAAAGTTATCATGATACAATCAAATTACATATATGTTAATTCCCAAGGAAACTACACTAATAATGGAACAAGTAAAAATGATTACACCACATTAGAAAAAGCATTACAAATAACAACACCTGAAAAAATAATTTTACTTGCAACAAACAAAACAAAAGATACTTATAATATGACAAATATTACAATAAGTAATTCAACTACAAATTCTAGTAAAATAAATATTGTTGGAGAAAATAGAAAAAACATAACCTTCAATGGACAAAATATGAATAGACTATTTAATATAGATTATGATTATGATTTGACATTATTAAATATTAATTTTATTAATGGTTATGGATATTTTGGTGGTGTTTTTGTAAATCAGGGAAATTTAACTTTAATTAATAATACACTTAAAAATAATAATGCATTTTTATCATCAGCGATAATAGAGAATAATGGAAATTTAACTTTAATCCGAAATATTATAAACAATAATACTGTACTGAATAATACACGAGATTTAACAACAGATAATACAACTACAGCTAATGGTGGAGTAATTAATAGTTATTATGGTGATGTATTTTTAATAGATAATAATTTTTATGGAAATAATGCACATTATGGTGGGGTTATAGTAACAAATCATGAAATTATAAATTCAATTAACAATATTTTTTACAATAATCATGTTAAATATAGTGGAGGAGTTTTATATTTAAATAATTCAACAAGTTTTTCTTATAATGATTCTTATATTAATAATTCAGCAAAATATGGTTCAGTAAGTAAGTTAATTAAATCTTTGGCATATTTTATTAATGATACATTCGAAGAAAATTCTGCTCAGGTGTATGGTACATTAGAAATTGAAGAATCAAGTTGTGAAATATATCAATCATCATTCTATAATAACTCTGCAAAATATGGAGCCGGAATTTATAGCCTAAATTCAAATATATTAATAAATGAAACTATATTTAATTATAATATTGGATTAAGTCATGGTGGAAGTATTTCTTCAATAAATTCAAATATGCAAATCAATAATACAATCTTCCAAAATAACATGGTTGATAATGGTGTTGGCGGTTCATTATATATTGAAAAAACGAATTCATTAATTGCGAATTCAACCTTCATTAATAACTCGGCCATACAGGGTGGAGCAGTAATTATCATTGATGAAAATGAAAATATTTTGAATAATAATACGTTTACACAAAATATGGCTCAAGAAGGCGGGGCTTTATATACAACTAAATCTATATCATATTTGGATAAGTGTATTTTTAATAACAACACAGCCAGTAAAGCAGGAGCAGTATATTCACAATTAAGTCATACAATTAACATAGAAAATTCAGTATTTCAACTAAATATAGCATCACAATATTCCAACATCTATTCATATGAAAGTGTCACTTATTTAAACAACAACACTATATACTCAGATGATACAAAAATATCCGTACAAACAAGTAAATCAATAAGTAATATTAATAACAATTATTGGGGAACAAACAATCCTAATTTTAATATAATTACTAATAATAACACGCCTAAAACATGGATAATTATAGAAAATAACACACAAGAAACAGTATACCATCATGAAAACATTTCACTTTTAAATAGTGGAATAAATAATTTAACTATATCTGATAATGATAATAACATTGTAACTACTAAAAAGGCAAAGAAAAATATCAATATCATAGTAGATGACGTATTAACGCAAATGAATGAAAATATATCTATAAATATAATATTTAGTGAAAATATAACTACGGATATTCTTATCACATTACCCAATTCAACAGTACTGGTTAGAACTTTAAATAATTCAGATCATTTTATATTTAATTATACTACAGGTAATATTCAAACAATAGAAAGAATTATTTTAACTATTCCAGAAAATGATTATTATGCAACTTCAACTGAAAATATTAATATTTTTACACAGAATACTACTTCATATTTTAATTTATTGGATTATAGTTTAGTAACTCCGGTAAAAGATCAATTTAGTTCTCCTACCTGTTGGGCATTTGCAAGTCTTTCTTCACTTGAATCTTCAATATTAAAAGAATATAATATTTCATATGATTTCTCGGAAAATCATCTTAAAAACATTTTAAATAAATATTCTCTTGTTGGTACTGATACAGAGGCAAATAGTGGAAGTTCCTTATTAAGGCCTATTAATTATATGGTAAGTTGGTATGATCCAATATTGGAAGAAGAAGAGGAATTCTCTGAAAAATCCACTATAGCTATGATAAAGAACGCTACATATCATGTGCAAGATGTAGTTATCATTAATAAAACTGAATTTCAAAATATAACAAATGTAAAGGAATTATTATTAAGATATGGTGCAATATATACAGATTTCAATAGTGAGGGTCGATGTGATATTAATAAAATAACATATGGCAACGAAACAATAAATAACACTATTAATTATTATAGTTATGAAGAAAATAATCCTACTCATGCGATTACAATTATTGGATGGGATGATAATTACAGTAAATACAATTTCAATAATAGTAATCATTTTCCTGAAGAAGATGGGGCATTTATTATAAAAAATAGTTGGGGTATAGCTTATGGTGTTAATGGGATAAATTATGTTTCTTATTATGATAAAAGTCTAGCCATAAGAGGTTCAATAGCATTTTCTATGGAAAATAAAAATAATTACACTTCCATATATCAACATGAAAGTTGTAGCGTTTCAGCAATCAAATCAAATAATTCTTCAGTATATATGGCAAATAATTATAAAGCCAAGAAAAATGAACAAATACAGGCAGTAGGAACATTTTTTAATAATCCTTCAAATTACATGGTAAGCATATATAAAAATGGAATAGAACAATACTCACAAGAAGGTCAAGTAAATATATCTGGTTATAAAACGATACATTTAAATCAATATATTCCAGTAAACAATAATGATAACTTTACAGCAATAATGAAAATTACTACAAACACTAACAATACTCAAATATTTGTTCAAGATTCACTTGAAATGACAAGTAATACTCTTACAAATGAATCATTTATAAGTTATGATGGTATAAACTGGATTAATCTACAACAATATAAATTAACTGCTTGTTTAAAAGTATATGCTGGATATACAAATAATACTATCAATAATAATAACATAACACAGAAAAAACTAAATATTACTTTATTTGAAGATAGACCAACATCAATTCCAGATTATATTAATCAAAATAATGCGGCAAATAACTATTCTTTATTACATTTTGTCATTAAAATCCCTACTACACGAACAGTAATTGAAAATAATACAACAATCATAAAAAACTTTAAAAGAAATATTCATTTATTATTAGATAATCAAGATATTGCTTTAAATGAAAGTAATTATGAATCAGGTTTTTATATTTCAGATGAAGGGGAAGTTTTAAGCGATTATGATGAAAAAGAAGGAATTTATGTAAAAAAGAATTATGAAAATTATATTGAAGTTCATTTCATATATAATGTCACTAATAACATTAATAATTTATCAGTACATACCTATTCTTCATTTTTTTTATTTCAAGGACAAGTAAAAAATATAATTGTGAATTTAAATAATGAAGAAAAAGCTATAAGGTTATTTATAGCACATAATGGAAGTAACTATTATTCTAATGAGGAAATTGTTACACAATTAATATTTAACAATCAGATAATAGAAAGGATAGAATCTATTAATTATTCTAATCATAATCCAATTTATCAAAACTATGTTATTACTGATACAATTATAAACAATAAAACATATTTGCAAGCTATAAACAATACAACCTGTGATGATGTTAATAAAAATCTTACGAAAATAGCTTTAAGCATATTTTATTTAAATGATGTATATGCTGAATTAATTTCATCAATATTAAATGTTTCATATGATAGACAAAATTATACTATAGTTTCATCTGGTAATTATGAGAATTATACTTATGTACACATAGCTGATCCAACAATGGGACTTCATATAGAAGCAGATGAAAATGATACAATAATATTCAGATTATTAACCACATATTTATTGTCATTATGGGAAGAAAAAGCATTAAAGGCATGTAACTTAACAACAGAAGGAGCATTAACTAAAATAATCAATGCATTAGAAACAAATTCATATCAAATATTTGAAGAAGGAAATTATACATATGTCGTACTAAATGATGAAACAAACACTACAATAATAATAGATCAAAATACTGGAATAGTATTGGATTATGTTAAAATAGGGAACAATATTTATCATGGAACAGTAGCCGATGATCAACATAATCTTATAGGTTTTGAAGTAGACTCGCCTCAAGCAGATTTTGAAAGATTTGTAGGTTCAACTCTCATGGCAGCAAGTGGCTATTTACTACCAGTTCCTGGAGGTATAGTTGTCGCAGGAGTTGTATGGGTAGCAGGTGCTGTTATTTGTGCCGATGGATGTGGATTATTTAATCCAAACCAATGTTTCAATAAAACTCGTTTAGGAAATTTTGGATGGGATGCTATTACTTCATTTCCTTACGCACATGCTTTAGGATATATTTCAAAATTTGAAAAACTATCTCGTATTATTACAAAAATTGAAAAAATTGATAAAGCATTTATTAAATTTGAAAATAAATTTAACAATGTTTTAAATGATATTCATAGCAGTATAATCCCTGTTGCTGAAAGAATGTTGGATGGAGTGGGTTTCGATATGTTAGGAATTAATAAACTAACACAAGGTGTACTTAAATCGTATTGCAGAAAATTAAACTTAAAAATTCCACAAAAAGAATTTTCTAATTTATTTAATTTTGCTTTTGAAATGGATAAAAAGGCTTTGTTTGAAGGTTCGCATGTTGATTTGGCTACTCATGAGATTTTTTGTGAAAATATCGATCAGTTGCCTACTGCTGCTACTAAATTTGCATATATAAGTTATGGACTTACAAAGACAGCTGCCGAAGAAATGACAGAACACACAACTGAAACATTAATGGATTTAATTAAGGACACGATAAAGGAATATAATAAGAATGTATCCAACAACGTTCTTAATAATGTTAATGAGAAAAGAAACGATGCATGGATTGATTTAGGTCATAAAGAATATTATTATGTGGAAGAGTTGACAATATTTAAGGGGGAGTGTACTTTATGAAAGAATGTCCTGAGTGTGGTTATGAAAATTTAAATGAAATGTTTTATTGCCGTCATTGCAATTATGAGTTTCCAGATTTTGATTGGGATAGTGTTGAACATGAAAATTTAATGTTTACTCCTTCTATGTATGAGACTCGATGTATTGAACGAAAGAAATTCTTTAAAAATATGGAAAATTCATTTATTAAACAATTACTGATATTGTTGTTAGAGGGAATTATTTGTTATCCTATTTTGAATTATGGTTTTTTTCATAATTGGTTTGTTTATGTGTTGTTTGTATTGATTTTTTATTTGATTATCATGTTTACTTATCAGTTTTCATTCATATTTAAATTATTTCGTATAAAAACAACTGTTATGATAAAAGGTATTGAATTTTATAATTTAAGAATTCAAGGTTTTATGTTATTGTGTTCTGGAATCATAATGCCCATAATTTGTTATCCAACTATATTCTATGAAAGGTATATTATAGTTTTTTATTTTGCTTCATGGGGTAGTTTAATTCCGTTTGTAATAGGTTTAAGTTATTTTTTAAAGCCTAATACATTTAATGAATACAATGCCTATGCTATTTTCGGCACTGAATTAATGATGTTTTTAATGGGAGGTAATCTGTTATTTCTAATGTTTTATCATGCTGCTTATAAACATTTTCCATTGTTTGTTAATGTAATATTGATAAGTTTGTATATGGCGCTTATCTTTTCATTATTCTTTCCAGATGTGATTAACAAGTACAATAAACATGACATAAGAGGAAAAAAATCAGCATATGTTATTTATTTATTAGTAGGTTTTCTTGCTTTATTCTTTTTGGAACTTATTATGGCTGAACTATTAGGATTGTTGTTTAGTTAAATTATTATAGAATTTTGCTTTTGAAATGGATAAAAAGGCTTTGTTTGAAGGTTTGTATTTGATTTGGCTACTTGTGAGGTTTTTTTCTAAAAAAAGTGTTGGCTACTATAATAAAACCTCATTCTATTTAACTTTATATAATCAGTAGACTATATTACTCTCTTTTGCTAATGGCATGTATTAAGTAAATAATAATAGTAATGTTTTATTTTTGGAGTTGAAGTTAAAATGTTTATAATTTGATGATTGATGTGTAATTTTAGAGAACTCATAATCTGTCATATCAAGTTTATTTTTTTTGTGTAATTAGTTCTATTTAACAGCTATTGATAGTTTCACTTGTTTTTTCTAATTTGAGGAGGGTTATTGTTAAATGGTGACCGTAAATATTTGGTTACATCCTCCAATAAGATATTTTTTGATATTTAAATGACAATATATTCAAAATGTTTAGTCTGTTATTCATGATACTGTTAGGTTATACTCATGACACTTCTATATAAAAAACTCTTTAGGAGGAATGTTTAAGATATAAAAAGTTTATCATTCAATAGCTTAAATTAATTATGAACACACCTAACAAAAGAAGATAAAGTCAATAATATAGGTATAATATAATATTGAAAGTAGTATAATGGAAATTTTGAAAGTAGTATTATCAACATTTAATAATGGCGGTGTTTAATTTGCTTGAGTATATTGATAGAATAATTGATGAGGATTTAAAACGTTATTTGAAAATCAAAGGAGCTGTAGTATTAACCGGACCAAAATGCTATGAAAAAACAGTTACAGCTCAGCAACAAGGCATTAGTGTTTTAAAACTCTATGGTATTGATAAAAAAGAAGTATAAATAATCAGCGAATCTTAAACCATCCAAATTAAAACATGGATTATACAAAACATCAAATGGAATCCTTTATTACTGCAGATGTAAATACTGCCTCTAATATCATTAGAAAAAGTAAGTAGAAATTCAACAAAGAATAACTGTGTAAGTGGGCTCAGGACCTCTAATTAAAATCAAATCATAACACAACATATACCAAAGAAAAATATCGTTGTAATAACTTTAATTTGAACAAGGACAAATTTTATCATTGAATTAAAAGAAAGAAATACTATTTGTAAAAGTAATATACTTGTTTTTCAATCAAAAATAATTATGTCAAGTTTCCATGTAAAATTAGTCGTGTAATGTCTCATCTTGCAGTTATAAGTGTAATGTCTTCAAAGAATATATGTTCAACAGCTGTTATCTGAGCATCAAATCCTTGTTCTTCTAGTATTTCTATTGTTTTTTGATTATCTGATAGTGATGATTGTACTAGCTGTATGATTCCACCTTCTTTTAGATGGTTTTTTGCTTCTTTAATAAAGCGGTCTATAACTTTTCGTCCATCCTCTCCACCATCCCATGCCTTGGAATATTCATCATCAACATGTTCTTCCTCCTCTACAGGTAGATATGGTGTGTTAAAAAGTATTAAATCATAATGCTTATCAATATTTTCAAAGAGGTCACTTCTTATTATGTTAATGTTTTCACGATCATTTAATTTAATGTTATGTTCAATGCATTTAATTGCAAATGGATTTATGTCACATACATCAACACTTTTTGCTTTGGTTGAGGCGGCAATGCTTACAATTCCTGTTCCGCCACCAATTTCAAGAACATTCATATTCTCATCTAATATTAAATTATCAATAAGTAGGAATGTGTCCTCTGCTGGTGGATAAACCTCTTTACATTCTTCATATTTAATATTATTATATTCTAACATAATCATAAGTCCTTTATAATCTCTGATATTTCAAGAATCTGCTCAGGAGTTAATAAAAACACCTTCTCATCCAACAATGGATTATCAATAGATGCTAATTTTCCCTTCAAATCCTTTTTATTCATATTAATCTCATGAGCTGAATTAACAAGTGCCTTACGTGCCTTCTTGTTTCTATGCTGGAACAATGCTCGGATAGTATTATCAAATATCTTATCAATATTATTTTGTTTTGGTATTAATTCTATTACTGCACTGTTTACCTTTGGCTTTGGAAGGAAACATTCCGGTGGCAATGTGTCAATGATTCGACTGTCACATCTAAAATATAATGCTACAGATAATCTGGAGTATTCCTTAGTTCCTACATCTGCCTGCATACGTTTTGCAAATTCATACTGATACATTAATATTGCCTTTTTAAAGTCATAGTCCAATAGCTTAAATGTGATGGGACTTGATATTTGATATGGAAGATTTGACACTACCTTATCAAATTCAGGATAGTCAATCTTCAAGGCATCATCTGTGAGTAATTCAACATTATCTAAATGTTCCTGTATCAATCGTTGAGATAGAATGTCTGCAATTACAGGATCCTTTTCTATTGCAATGACTTTCTTTGCCCTTTTAGCCATAGGTATTGTTAATGTTCCAATACCCGCTCCTATTTCCAGTATGGTATCTTGCTTTGTAATATCTGCAGCTAAGAGGATATGTTCTAGTTTTTCATTATTTATAAGATAGTTTTGACTCTTGTTTTTATCAAGTCTTATATGGTATTTATCTAGAATCTTCTTGGTATTATTTGGCATAGTATTAAAACCTTATGTGTAATTATTTTAAAATAAGTTAATCATGTGGTGGTTATAAAAAGAATAAGTAATGGGAGTAATTATCTGTATTGATCTACTAGTTCCAATATTTGTTCTAGTGTATCTGTTTCAATAATTCCTCTTTCTTTTGCAAAAATTAATCTGAGGTCATCAAGATCTTCAGGCATCAAATCCACTACTTTCACTGCTTGAACTGGAGTGATATATTCTTCTAATTTGCCTCTTAATTCTGCTGCATCTTCTGCAGGAAGTAGTGCAAATTTATTAACATAATCAATAGTTAAATTCTGTTCATATGTAAATTGGTGACCATCGACTTCATTATTTTCATCAGCTTTTTCTTCTACCTTCTGCATTAGAATGTCCCTAGCTTCTGATATTGTAATAGGTTCACTATCGATGACTTTTTTTCCAATCATCATAATCACTCTTGTTCTTGTAGTTTAAGATGTTCTGGTCTGATAATTAATTCTTTTGCTTTGTTTCCATCTTTAATACCTACAAGGTATGCTCTACCTTTTGTACCAACAATTTCACCAGTTAATCCGTGGAATCTTGGGTGAGGTTGTCCTTTTTGGAAACTTGAATCAGTTATTATGTGTACTTTTTGACCTTTTTCAAATACTTGCATTTTTTTACTTATAATGTTAGCTCGTTTTGGTCTGATACTTTTTTTAAGTTTATATCTGGACCGACTTTTAAATCCTTTTGATTTTTTCATCTATATCATCTCATTTTCTTAAATAGAATTTGTTATAGGTTTATTTATGACAGTGACTTTATAGGTTTATTTTTTATCACTTGTCTATAGGTTTATTTAAATATAGCTATATTGTATTCAACTAATTATTTTGATTTTGAATACTATTCTAATTATCCTAATGAAATTATTTCTTCAATTTTATTCTTTTAGAGCTAGAAAAGAATATTTAATTATAAACATAGTTGATTTTAATATTGATTCTTGTATTTTTTTTAGGTTTTTTTAATAAATGATTATCCTATCGTTATTATAGGTTTTCTATAGGATTTCTTTTAATCATAATAAAACAAGAATATAGTCTATGTTTTAATATTGTATAATATATATCATTTTTATAGTTTATAAGTATAACTATATTTTTTGCCAGAAAAAAAGTGAATAAAAAAAGTTAATATCATCTTCAGGATGTAATCAATGTCTTTATTTTGGTATATGGACCTTAAGTACATCTAATTGTGAACATATTGCATGATTATTTGTTATGCTGGATATGCTAGGTTTTGTACGATTATCATCACCTGATATCAATTCCTTAATGTATAATCCACCCTGACATTTAATTATTAGACGTAACTTTTTACTGTTTATCCTTTCAACATCAATATTTTCAATAGTTCTTGTTCTAACAAGGTCTGCACGTCGTCGCTTGACTCTTAATGGTGTTCTTTGATTGATTACCTTCAACTTCTTAATCTTCTCAATATCATTGCTTGTAACGCCATTTTCAAATTCTGCAATGGCCGAGTATATCTTATAGCTTTCAACAGAACTATTCTTGATTTGAGCAACACGTGTTCGGTCAGTAAATTTCAGGTCATTGACTTCTATCATTCCATCACTATGGCTATTAATGACACGTCTTAATAGCTTCAAGTCAATATGTCTCTTGAATGGATGTTTGACTTCAATAACAAAAGGTCGTCCCTCACCAAGCATTAAAACATCAATATCCTCACGTCCTGATCCATGAAACTTTGTATGATTTCCTCTTGTTATCAGCAGCAAATCTTTTGCAATAAGTCCTTCCACTGTATGTTCATATTGCTGTCCGGTATAATTGCACTCTTTGCATCCCTTGCCTTTACAATTTGTGCAAGGCCAATGGGTCTGAGGGATGCCCCTTACTAGTTTGCGATATTTGCCTTCAATAAATATTGGGTTTGTATCAACAAATATGTTCATGTTCTTCAAATCATCATAGGGTGAATGCTTATAAATACCATCCTTGATTTTTATCATGATAACAACATCAGGATTCTTGAAATCAATACGTTTATGTAATTTCTTGGCAACAAGAACCCCAACTTCACGTTTAATCTGTTGCTTAAGGCTATCATTACCCTTATAATCCAAGACGTTATGGATATAATTCTCATTATCCTTAATCTTATTGCTATTGTTCTGACAGGCTATGATGAAAGAATCAAATTCCACATCCAAGATACTTATCTTATGCTTGATAAGACCTAATATCTTATCCTTCTTATACAATAGATTTTCACAAATACAACAATCTTCACCATCATCAATAACCCGTACAGCCAGATTATTTCTATAATTAGGGTTTTTAATTATTCGTGATAAACATTTGGGACATATGGGATAATCATTGATATCTCGTTCTTTTTTCATATCTTTCAACCTAATTAAAACTTTAAATACACTATGATTATAGTAATAAAATATATAATCAGTATTTTCCTAAAAAATGATTTATATATGAATTTATATATCATAATATTAATAATTAAAGGAAAGTGTACATTTTGCTAAAAGAAATATTGAAGGATAAAATCAACCAGAAAAAACTACATGATGCCAAACGACTTATCATTGAAAAGAATTTATTTGACTATGACTACTATATCAATCAATATCCAGAAGTAACAGAATGTAATATGGATTTATTGGATCATTATCTCAAGATTGGATATAAGGAAGGGAAAAATCCATCAGAAAACTTTGACACAGACTACTATCTAAGAATGTATGGGGATGTAAGACAGTCACAATTAAATCCATTAGAACATTATGTACTGTATGGATTAAAAGAAGGAAGAAAATGTACAACTAAATTAAATGATGAACAAATAAATCATATAAAGGAAATAGCAATTCAAGAAGGATTATTTGATGAAGAATATTATAGAAATCAAGATACCTTACTAAAAGATGCGGATATTGACTTGTTTAGGCATTATCTTTATGTGGGATCTGATGAAGGACTCAATCCCTCACAAAACTTTGACACAATATTCTATAATCTAAATTATAAAGATTCAAACAGGGATAAATTAAACCCATTGGTACACTATATCCTGGAAGTTGATGATGAAGAAGTACCAACACGCATGCAGCTGACAGATGAACAAGTAAACAAATGTGTAAGCATAATAGATGATTCCAATACATTTGATGATGAATATTATCTTGAACAAAATCCGGACTTGCTGGATGAAAATGTAAATCTAATAGAACATTATGTAACAGAAGGATATTTTGACTGTTACAATCCTACAAGACTATTTGACACAGAATACTATTTCAAAAACAATCCGGATATAAGGGCATTTGCTGAGAATCCTTATGTGCATTATATAACTAATGGAAAAAGAGAAGGAAGATCAGCATATAAAACAAAGACAGTTATAGCAGAAGAACAAAGCAGAATTGATGAATTAGAGGAACAAATAAAAATTATTGAACAATCAGGTCTTTTCGATGAAGAATACTATTTGAATAAATATGAAGAAGCAAAATATTCATTAGAAGGCCCAATCTACCATTACCTAACAAAAGGTGCAAAAAAGGGATACAATCCATCCAAAGACTTCAGTACAAACTATTATTTATATGCAAATGATGATGTTAAAAAATTGGGAATTAATCCACTAATACATTACATAACAGTGGGATTAAATGAAGGACGTTCCAGGACAATAAAATATCTAAACGATACAAGCAAACAATACTACTGCAACCAGATAGAAGAACATATAAAACAAACAGGATATACAAAATACTCAGCCGATGCACCATACGTTTCAATAATAATGCTAAATAGAGATGGACGAGAACATCTTATAAGATTATTCAAGACATTTAAAGAAAGAACAAACTATCCAAACTATGAAATAATAATAGTAGACAATAATTCACAGGATGATTCAAAGGAAATAATAAAACAACAAACCGCATTACCAATAGTGCTGATTGAAAACAAAATAAACAAGACTTTCTCAGAGGCAAACAATCAGGCAGTGGAGGTTGCAAAAGGTGAATATCTGCTATTTCTAAACAATGACGTGGAAGTATTTGACGGATGGCTAAATCATTTAATGGACACAGCATTATCAAACAAGAACATAGCAGCAGTAGGATCACGATTAATATATCCTGATTCTACAGAATCAATATATAACAAGACAAAATCATACACCATACAACATGCAGGAATAGTTTTCAGACAAGAAAACGGATCTATAAAGCCGTACAACAAGGACAATGGAATACCATATGACCTTAAACAGACACAAATCGAAGAAAGAGTTGCTGTAACAGCAGCATCTCTCTTGGTAGAAAAATCAAAATATCTGGAAGTAGGTGGATTTGATAACAGATATAACTATGGATATGAAGATGTGGATTTATGTCTAAAATTCTATAAGAAAGGATATAAAAATTATTACAATCCTAATTCAATACTATTCCATTATGAATTTGGAACACAAGAGACAAACGAGAAGCAAATAGTAAAAAACAGAAGACTAAACAATTTAGAAGTATTTAATAAAAAATGGAACACATGGCTTAAACGGGAAGTGCTAAATGACAAGGTAACCAAGAGACAGCTTTTTACAGATCAAAAACTAAAAATAGCATTAACAGTCACAGAAAAAGGAGTAAACGCTCAGGCTGGAGATTACTTCACAGCTCTCGGGTTATCTGATCAATTAAATAATATGGGATATGAAACAAAATTCTATGCAATGCGTTCGGCAAATACCGATTCTGACTGGTATAAACTGGATGAAGATATAGATGTTGTAATATCATTACTGGACAGATATGATCTTAATAAGATTGAATGCAACAACAAGCTACTAATTAAAGTAGCATGGGTACGTAACTGGATAGAAAGATGGGTAGAACAGGAATACTTTGAAGACTTTGACATGATTTTGGCCTCAAGCAAGAAGGCAGTAGACTACATCAGACAAAACACAGGCTTCCTTCCAACACTATTTCCAATAGCATCCGATACAAACATGTTCTCACAGCAGACAAACACTCCTGATGACAAATATTCCTGTGACTACTGCTTTACTGGAAGCTACTGGGATGCAGATAGACAGATAATTCAATGTCTTAGTCCTGAGGACATAGATTATAAATTCAATCTATATGGAGCAAATTGGAATAAAATACCAGGATTATCAAAGTATCATAAAGGATTCATAAAATATAATGAACTACCAAGCATCTATGCATCAACAAAGCTAGTCATAGATGATGCAAACCATGTAACAATAGAATATGGCTCAGTAAATAGCCGAGTATTTGACAGTATAGCATCTGGAAGACTGGTCATTACAAACTGCACTATAGGAAATCAGGAATTATTCAATGGTCTGCTACCAGAATATCATTCAAAAGAAGAATTAACCCAACAGATAAACTACTATTTGGACAATCCGGATAAACGTGAAGAAAAGATAAAACAACTACAGAAAATAGTCAATCAAGAACATACATATCAAATAAGAGCAGAAAAATTCATACAATTAATCAGGGAATATGTCAACAGTACAAAAATAATAATTAAAGCACCAATACCAAAAAGTAAAAACAAGAATGAATGGGGAGACTATCATTTTGGAATAAACCTTCAAAGAGAATTTATCAAAAGAGGATGTCCATCAAAAATTCAATTATTGGATGACTGGGAAAAATTAGACGATGGAATATATGATATAGTAATAGTGCTAAGAGGCTTATCCATATACACACCAAAATCACAGCACTATAATATAATGTGGAACATATCTCACCCTGATGATATAACATTTGGAGAATATGAAAAATATGACAAGGTATACATAGCATCAACATACTGGGCTGAAAAAATAGATGAACTTGTAAATGTTGATGTGGAAGCATTGCTTCAATGTACCAATCCTGAACTATTCCATAAGGAATATAGTCAAGAATACGATACGGAACTATTATTTGTCGGTAATTCTCGTCTAATATATAGAAAAATCCTTAAGGATCTGCTGCCAACAGAACATAAACTGGATGTCTACGGAGCAATGTGGGAAGGATTAATCGATGATGAATACATAAAAGACGAATATATTCCAAACAATCAATTACACAAGGCATATTCATCAACAAAGATATTGTTAAATGATCATTGGGATGATATGCGAGAAAAAGGATTCATATCAAACCGTATATTCGATGCAATAGCATGTCAAACAGTAATATTAACCGATCATGTACGGACTATAGAAGATATATTTGCTGATGCAGTAGTATACTATGATAGTCCGGATGAATTGGAAGATAAAATAGATGAAGCATTGAATATAAAAAATGTGGATTCAAAACTAATAGCCGAACACACATTCTCTAAACGTGCAGAAAAAATAATATCTGATTATAAAAATAGTATAGAAAAAGTTATGGATTCATAAAAAACCATAACTTCCTTTTTTTGAATTTAGTGAGACATACGTCTCATAAGTTTGCCCATAGGTCCACTCATATTACGTTTACCCATACCTTTAAGTGCCTTTTTTGTAACATTATAATATTTTAGCAAGTCCTTCACATCATCAGTTGAATGTCCAGAACCACGGCTGATTCTCTGTATACGTGACTTTTTAATGACTTCCGGATTTTCAAGTTCATAATCTGTCATGGAATGCATTATAATCTTGTATTTTCCAAGTTTTTCTTCAGTAACTTTGGATGCATTTGCAGGCAGCTGATTGCCCATACCCGGGATGAGCTTCATAATCTGCTGTATAGGTCCCATCTTATTCATCATCTCAAGCTGATTTTCCATATCTTTCAATGTGAATTTACCACTAACAATGGAATCTAACATTTCCTGATCAGATTTTTCGGAGGTAACTTCCTCTGCCTTTTCAATCAAGGTTTCAATATCACCCATTCCAAGAAGTCTTGAGATAAATCTTTCAGGATCAAATGCTTCAAAGTCATCAACACGTTCACCAGTACCAATAAACTTAATTGGAGCTCTAATCTCTGCAACAGCAGATAATGCCCCACCACCTTTTGCAGAACCATCAAGTTTACTTACTATTATAGAACCAATATCAGTGGTTTGTTTAAATGTTTCTGCCTGACTACGTGCTTGCTGACCAATAGTACCATCTATTACAAGTATTACTTCATCAGGCTTTACTACTTGGCTAAGCTGTGCCATTTCATCAAGTAAATCCTGTTCCTCTTTGTGACGACCGGCAGTATCTACAAGAATAACATCATATTTTGATTCAAATTCTGCTAATCCCTTTTTAGCAAGATCTATTGCATCACCATTTTCAGGATCTCCATATACTGGTACATCTAGTGGTTCGCTTAACTGTTTTAACTGTTCATATGCAGCAGGACGCCATGTATCTGTACATACTATTGCAGAATTATATCCTTTTTTCTTCAAGTGTTTTGCAAGCTTTGCAGTTGTAGTGGTTTTACCACTACCTTGAAGTCCTAACATCATGATAATGTATGGTTTATGGGTTACTTCTAGTTTTTCTGTTTTTTCACCAATAAGGTTTACAAGTTCCTTGTATACTATACGCATTACATGTTCTTTAGGACTCATACCCTTTGGTATTTCTTCTTCCAGTGCTTGTTGTTCTATTTTCTTGGTTAATGCAAATACTACTTTAATGTTTACATCTGATTGTATGAGAGCTTTTTGAATGTCTTTGTTAATTTCCTTCAATGTTTTTTTATCAATGACGGACATTCCAGCTAATTTTTTCATGGTATTTGTTAAACTATCACTCAATCCTTCTAGCATTCATTTACCTCCCTATGAATTTTTTTTATTATGTGAATAAAATTATAATGATTTCTTTATTATTGTATAATATATTAGCAAGAGAATATTAATAAAATTATCTATGTTGGATTTTCATTATTTACAATAATAAATAATAATTTGAAAATAAATATAGTATAATATCTTAATTATTGGGAGTTGTGCATATGAAAGAAGAATTAAAGAAAAGTTTACTTGAATGTCCTATTGTAAAAAAAGGTGAATATCATTACTTTGTTCATCCAATCAGTGATGGCGTACCATTGGTTGAACCAAAATTACTAAATGAAATTATGGATTATATAGTTGATAACAATGATTTAAGCAATGTTGATAAGATTATTGGTCCGGAATCAATGGGTATTCCACTTGCCACAGCATTATCATTAAAAACAGGTATTCCATTCGTGGTTGTACGTAAACGTTCATATGGCCTGGAAGGAGAATATCAAGTACATCAACAAACGGGTTATAGTAAAAATGAACTATATATAAATGGGATTTATGAAAATGACAATGTATTGCTTATTGATGATGTAGTTAGTACTGGTGGAACATTAACCAGTGTAATCAAGGCCTTGGATGATATAGGTGTAAATCTTTTAAAGATTATAGTGCCTATTGAAAAGGATGATGGACGTTTAATTGTAGAAGAACAGACTGGCTACACCATTAACACAATTATACATATTAAGATGGTTGATGGTAAAGTAACCATTATTGATGATTAGGGAGTTAACCTTTAATGGCAACTATTGATTATGATTATAGAATAGACGAGATTAAGTCAAGAATTGAAGAATTAAATGCTGAAAATATCATACTTCAATTTCCTGAAGGATTAAAAACCGATGCAATTGATGTTTCTAATAAGATACAGAAGGTCGCTCCTGATGTAAATATTATAATAGATGCAGATCCATGTTTTGGTGCATGTGATTTGGCAGATAATAAGGTTAATCATCATATTGACTTGGTTGTTCATTTTGCACACACGCCTCTTCCCATACATACGGAATGTCCTGTTTTATTTATTGAGGCATCAAGTAGTTCTGATGTTGTAGCTCCTATCAATGATGCATTAGATAAACTTGATAATGATGTAAAAGTTATAGGCCTAATTACAACAGCACAACATATGCATAAGTTGGATGAAATGGTAGATTTAATTAAACAAAGAGGATATGATGTAAAGGTTGAGAGTGGAAAAGGCACTTCACCAGCACAGGTATTGGGATGTAACTTCACATCTATAAAAAACTTGGACGTTGATGTCATAGTATATGTGGGAAGTGGTGACTTTCATGCACTCGGAGTAAAACTATTTACAAAAAAACCAGTAATATTGGCAGATCCATTCACAGGACTATCCAGGGATATTGAGGAATTTTATGATAAAATACTCCGGATACGCTTTGCAAGAATAACCAAAGCATCAAGTGCAAAATCATTTGGAATAATAGTATCCTCTAAAAAAGGTCAATTAAGATTTGATTTAGCAATAAAACTTAAAAAATTAATAAAAGAACATGGATTCGATGCACAGATACTTAATATGGACTTTATCGCACCGGACAGATTACTGCCTTTTAATTTGGATGCCTTTGTCATGACGGCATGTCCAAGAATAGCCATAGATGACAGTGCAATGTATAAGAAACCAGTAATTACTCCTCAAGAACTAGAGATTGTTCTTGGAATTAGAAGCTGGGATGATTACTTGATGGATGAGATTATAATACATGATCAGCAATTATAATCAAATCATCAATAACCCCCTTTTTACTTTTATAAACATCAAATAATACCAGAAATACTAAAATGTTATGAAACTGTTTCAAAATCATAGTCTCTACGTGCAAGGCATCTACAATTGCTTCCTTATAACCTTATATAGATATTTTTG
>SUTR01000036.1 GCA_015062825.1 Methanosphaera stadtmanae | reverse complement strand
TCGCCAATAATCATATCAATTATTTCAATAATTCTCGCATTCTTTTCTCCAATGTGGAGTATACTTTCATTTATTCTTGTTTTAATTATAAGATTATTGATTCGTATAAGAAAAGTGGGTAAATCTTCCAAAAATGAATCATCTTTGACGGATGATGAAAGGGAATTTTTAAAGGAAATAGAAGAGAGCATTTATTGAATTTTTTCTTCTTCATCTTCTTTCTTTTGAGTATTAATATTTTATAATAAGTATAATTTTCACATATTTTGTATATAACCTTTATAATTCACTATTTTTATTATGTATCTAATTATTTGTTAATAAAAACATCCTCTAATGATTATTATAGGTATATCTTAAGAATATTTTAATCGGTACAAAAAAATTAAAGGGAGGGGGAATGTTATTCTGGGTATAGTTTTGCAAATGAGTGTAGGAAGAAGAACAATGTGAATGCTTCAAGGAATGCTGATATTATACTTCCTATTATATGGGAGGAATTTAACAAGTAAATTATATTTGCTATAAATATACTGATAATTACTATTAATAATAGAAATCCCATGTATTTGCTTATTCCTATTTTTTTTATTATTCCTAGCATGTGGAATACGTTAAATGTTTGTTTATATTTTTCATTGATATTTAAGTCAATTTTTGCTATGGTACATATTGAAAACATTATTACGAATATGATAATGAATATTGCCAATGTAATCTTCAGACTGTCAAGTGTATCTAACATAGTCAAATCAGGTAATGATCCCATAATCTCAAATACACTAGTGCCCTCTGTAGCCATCATAAGGTCTGACATAAACGTAGGTATATCATCTATTTTTTGAAATAAGCCTGTTGGTATTGCCAATATTGCTGATATTATTAATGCCAATAAGAAGTAATATGATTCAAGTATTAAATCCTGCAGTGCTTCTTTCATTGATTCATGAAGTGATATATCTGGTTTTCCTCTCTTTTTATCCAATAAATGAAATATTATTTGCAGGCTAATTCCAAGTGCAAGTAATGGTATAATGAGACTTAGTATCATCATTATAATCATTGAAATATCAGAGTCTTTAACATGTAAAAAGTATTCCTGACTGAATTCTGATATTAGAAATAGAATTATCGCTATTGCAAAATATTTATAGTTTTTTATTGGAAATAGGAACGATTCTTTAATAATATCTATATTTTTCATTTTTCTCATCCCATTTTTTTTATTAATACTAATATATCTTTTTAGATTATTATCTTTATTTGTTCATAATTTTCTTTAATATGCTAATAATTATTTAACATTCAACCTCTTTCATAATTCTATATTCGCAGATTGTATCTATGAATTAAGTCTGCTATGATTCTAAGTATATTCTTAATAATTATTAATAATATTCATATTAAAAAAAAGAATAGTCCTCTGTGGGGTGATAGATTATGGGGAGTTAACATATTATTAACATTTCATTTTTTAGAAATTATTTTTAAAAAAGAAAAAAAGAGAATATTGAAAGTAGACTATTTCTATTCTGGTTTGATACTTTCAGGAGGGTTATTCAAATCCATTATTGCTTGATTTTCCAGATTTTCCGGACCTAAAGGAGTATGTGTTGAAAGATAAACTGTTGGATTTTCAGCTATGAACTGACGTACATTATCTAATGTTTGACGTGCAGCTTCAATATCTTCAAATACAATGGATAGCTTATTTGCATATAATGCTTCATCAGTATATGTGACATCTCCATGTATCATATAATACTTATCTTCATCTTCTGCGATAATTATACTGTTACCTGTTGTATGTCCAATAGCTTCTATCAGATATATTCCATCTACAATCTTTTGTGATTTTGGAAAATTATGATATGAACCATCAGTAAATTCAACAGCAACCACATTATCTCCTTCCAGATTTAATTCGGAAGCTTCTGTTTTTGAAAGATAAATCTTTGCATTAGGAAAACTTTTCAATTCACCAGAGTGATCAATATGCTTATGGGTTAATAGAATTTTTGTAACATCTTCAGGTTTATATCCTAAATCCTGTAGTGCAGATAGATAACTTTTTATTCTATCTCCATTATATATTGGTGCATTGTCATCTCTTTCTGGATCTTCAAAGTTTTCAGGTATTCCTGTATCAACAAGTATTAAATCATTCTCTGTTTGAATAACATAGTTTTGTAGACTAGCTCTGTATTTGATGGATGGATCAAATTTATCCATTCCCTCTTCTCCACCAAATGCAAATGGCTGAGTCATAAATCCGTTTTCATAATATTTTATTGCTTGAATTTTCATTTTATCAATAGTTATAATTGATTATTTAAGTAGTTTTGAATACCAATTTTTTCAATTAGTTCTAATTGTGATTCAGTCCAGTACATATCTTCTTCTTCATCTTTAAGGTATTCTTTCATTAGGTCATATGTTGTAATGTCAAATATGCCGGATTCCATTAAATCCACTATTGTTTTTATTCCATCAACGGATACTTTAAGGTCTGATTTTAAGTATTCTTCAACATCTTCATAAAGCTTTTGTGCAGGCATTTCCTGTTGTACTAATGTTCCACCTAAATCCATGATTCTGTCCATGAATTGTTCAACAAATTCTATTTCTTCTGTTGCATGTCCCATATATTTTTCTTCAAGTTTACTGAATCCTTGAGCTCCAAATATTTTTGCTTGGAATCTGTGTTGCATAGAGTTTGATGATAATTCGGTTACGATCATTTGTAATACTTTTAATGTTTCTTCTTTATTTGCCATTTTTTCTACCTCAATTATAATACTTAACTAGGTTAAGTTATATAATACTTTTATTAAATTAGATATATAAATTTTTTATTCAACATCAACTGAATTTTCAGATATTTCACAAAGCAAGTCCTTAAATTCATCCATATTTTCAATATTATATTCTTTTGCAACCTTTGTCTCCCATTGAATTGTCACGTTAATCAGATGATAAACTAACTTTTCACCATTTGAGGATAGGGATAATCTGTTACGGTTCTTATTCTGATTATCTTTTCTTTTAATTATTAAACCATAACTATCCAACTTCTTAATCATCTTTGCAATGTTTGGCTCAGAAACATACATTAAATCAGCAAGTTCCTTTTGTGATATTTCCTTGTTGTAGAAAATATTGAATAAGTATAAGAAGTCCTTTGTAGTGATTTTTTCATCCTTTAAATGTTTTTTCAGGAAATTATTATAGTTTAATAGGATGTATTCCATATACATTGTAAATGGGGTTAAATATTTTACTTCATCAGCTATTTGAAATTTAGCCATTCTAAATCCCTCCTAAATATTAATATCTTTGTTTACAGTCTATGATTAATCTTTTTGGTTAATTAGTGGACTGTTGTTTTAGATAGTATTGAATGGATATTAACAATAGGAATATTTTTGGTTATTTTAAAAAAAATATTAAAAGGTAGGAGTTTATTTTATCATTATACTTGGTATCGGTTTAGTTTTGAATATAATTCATCTCTGCGATTTTCTTCAAGGTATTCTAGTCTGTCTTTAAGTTTTTGTATTAGTCTATCCTTGTATTTGAAATGGTCATTTACTGGTGCTAGATTGTTTAGGTGACTTCCAAAGAAGTAACAGTTAGGATTCAAGTCCAGTTTTTCTACCAGCATTATCTCTTCTTCAATTACTTCCTTTTCTGTAAGCTGAATGAATTTTCCGTCTTCTTTCATCTTCATAAGTGGTGTATCTGGTGCTATTGCTGTTGTAATAACAGATACCATCCTTGGTTGGTACTTATTCAAGAGTTTAGCAGTTTCAGTTGTGCTGATATCACTATTTCCTTCTCCTGCCACTCCAAGCATTAAAAGTGCAATGTATTTTATATCTGCTTCCTGTATCTTGGCAAGCTCGTGGTACTGATCTTGTTGTGTAAATCCCTTGTTCATAAGCTTTAATGTTTCAGGATGTGCCGTTTCTAAGCCTATGTACAAGTCATTATATTTGGCATTTGACAATTCTTTTAACTGGTCTACTGTTTTTGTTTTAATGTTTTCTTATTGATGCCTGCATGGATAATCTTCTGACGTCAGGGAAATATTCATGTATCAAGTCACTTATTTCAAGCAGTTTTTCAGTTGGAAGAGCAAATGGATCGCCGTTTACAAGAACAATATTCTTCAGGGACTTTGGATATTTTTCTGACATCTCTTCCAGATCTTCCCGTATATGTTCCATAGGTGAAACATTAAACCGTACCTCTTTGTACATATTGCAGAAGGAACATTTGTTCCAGGAACATCCATAAGTTATTTCTAGTAATGGAGTGTTAATCTCCAAGGGATGCCTATACACAGGTCCTGTATAATGCATATCTTTGACCTTCTATTTCTGTGCAAGTTTCTGGCCTAGTTCATATGCTGCTTCAAGGTCTTTAGGGAATTGATTGTCCTTTACTTCCTGTTTGTGCTGTTTGTCAAACCATTCATTTACATATAAATCATAATCTGTAAATTGATATGTGTCATATACCTTGAGTATTTCAGGTTTTGAAAAACATTTCTCTACAAATCCAACAAATGGTTCAAATACTGTTGTATCATATAATTTTCCACCATTTTCAGCGTTAAGGTTCATTGATACAATAAGTGCTGTTGGAATGTCTTTTTCAATAATCTTCTCATCACCATACATGAATTTTGGAAAGAGCAGTCTTTCTAAAAATGAATTCAATTGGCCTGATAGATTTCCCAGATATATTGGTGAACCGAATATTATTCCTTCACTATCCCATATTTTAGGAAGAATGTCTTTCAAATCATCATTTACTGGACATGTTGCATAGAATGGACCGTCTTTTAGTTTACACATAAAGCAGGAGCGACAACCAGTATAGTTTAAGTTGTATAAATCCACTATTTCAATTTCAGCATCTTCTTTGATACTTTTTATACCTTCAATTGCCTTCTCTAAGAGTTGATGAGTGTTGAAGTTTTTTCTTGGACTCCCATTAATAATATAATATGTCATATAATCACCTATTTTTTTTATTATATCATTTTTTTATCATTGAAGTGGTATTAATTCTTTGTTAGTTTAAACTTACTACTGTTTGAAATAATAGATTAAATAGAAATAATACTATAAAGCTAAAGGGAGATATTATGTTAGTTGGAAATCCGGGTGATAAAGTATGTCCAGTAAATGGTGTAATAAACCTGCTGGGAAGAAAGTGGGTATTTGGAATATTGAAGGATATGTTTATGGGCAAGACTCATTTTTCTCAGTTTAAGGAGGACAAACCTGAATTAAGCAATGTAGTACTTAGGGATACATTGAAATTTCTAGAAGATGAGGGATTAATATATAAGAATGTTGATGCAAACTCCAATAAAAATACAGAATATTATCTAACAAGCAAAGGGAAAAAATCCAATAAAATATTATATGAAATAGTACTCTACGGATTATATGTGCTTGAAGCTGACCAGCGTAGTGATGAATTAAAAAAACAATTGGATGATGAATATCGACAAATACTAAATATTGATGAAAACATCCAATCATATGGAGATTAATAAAAAAAATATCCTCCCAATATAATTTTCTAAAGATTAATCAATGTTTTAGTTTCACATTCTAAGAATTTTAAAAAATGGAAATTATGATGTTAACAATATAATAAAACATTTAATATAAATTAACTAAAAAACACAAAGTAAAATCAGGAAAAACTAATAAGTTATAGATAATTAATTCGATTATCACTCTAAGAACTTCATAATTATTATATATATATTATAATGTATCATATACTACTATGTCCAATTATGGATTAAAAATCCTTTTTTTTAAACATAATTGAGGGTGTGCGACAACTCTCATTAATTAAAAAAAAATTGGGGGATAATAAATAGTATAAGAATTGATTTTATTCATCCTCTGGTCTTAACTTTCCATAGAAATATGATGCTGTTGCTCCACCATCTGCTAGTATGTCGCTTCCAGTAATGAATGCTCCTTTATCACTCATCAATAATTCTGCAACATTTGCTACTTCATCGGCTGTTCCAGGTCTTCCTGATGGACAGTTAGCAAACATGTTCTTGTAGAAGTCTCCTCTCGGTCCATTGAATTCATCTATTGCCAGTGGTGTTACAATTATTCCTGGTGATATTGAGTTGACTCGTGCTCCTTTTTGGCCCCATCTGCATGCCTCATACATCACTCTTTTCACATTGCATCTTTTGGCCAATTGATATGCATGTAATGTGTCTTTGATATTTTCTGGTTGTAACACTTCCAAATCAAGCAATTCTTCTGTAGGAGTTGTTGCTAGTTGTTCATCTATCTTTGCACCTAACTGTTTCATACGATGACCTGATTGTGAGGATATTGTAACTCCACTTCCACCTTCTTTTATGACTTGTCCAACTTCCTCCAATAATACTGCAGTACCATATAAATCCACTTTAAGTATTGCCTCTATTGGTGCTTGGGAGGGTGATACTCCTGCAGCATTGATGAAATGAACTATTTCTCCATATTTCTGTGCATTTTGAATTAGTTCTTTCACCGATTTTCTATCGGATATGTCACATTCATAGTAGCTTACATCATATCCTGCATTTGTCATTATGTTAGAAATTTTTTCGGCATTTTCTAAGGATTTGTCGCCTATGACTATCTTTTTTCCATATCCTATTCGTCTAGCTATTGCCATTCCTATTTGTCCGGCCCCTGTTAATAGTACTACGTCATTCATTATTTCACATCCTCTTTTTTTTAGTTTGTATATCTTATGTTCCATGTTGTTATAGAAAGTAAATGTTTAATGTCAAGTTTCATTTAAGGAATTATCTTATAAAGTATCATTTGGTTATAGGGGGTAATTCTATGCCCTGTTCTATACTTAACTGTTTTATTTTTAGAAACCATGCCATATTTCTTGATAATTTTATAATAGTTCGTATTCCCTCTTCATCTTCAAGGCATTCGGCTTTGTTTGGTGCAAATATCACATTCCAATATGTTGAACTTATTATGGGCATTTCAGCCCAGTTAAAGAAATGGTTTACTGTGTCAAGTGCTGTCATATTTCCAGCCCGTCTAGCACATGCTACTGCTGCAGCTGGTTTTAGGCGAAAGATTCGTTTTCCACCAAAAAAAGATGAGAAGAAGACTCTTGTCATGAAGTTTATTAATGTTGGATTCATTGTACCGTAGTATACTGGTCCTGCAAATATGTATCCATCAAAGTCTTCAGCAAGTTCTACAAAGTTGTTTACTTCATCGTCAAATATGCATTTTCCTATTTGGCCGCATTTTCTACAGTCAATACATCCCTTTATGTCATTGCTAATCTGATATATTTGGGAGTTTATGTTTTCTTCTTTCAATGTTTTCTGTATCTGTTCTAGGGCCTTGTTTGTACATCCATTTTTATTGGGACTGCCGTTTACCAATAATACTGAAAGTTCATCTTGGGTCATGTTGATTACCTAATTGGATTCTATCCATTTTTCAACTGTGGATTTGTTGGAATCAACCTCTGCTCCATGTATTGCTAAACCTTTTTTGATATCTGCACCTTGACATAATTTTTCAACATCTTTCATTGAGCTTCCTAAACCTGATCCTTCATGTGTTATTAGTGTTTTTACAATTTTGTCTGTAAAGTCTAATTTTTCTAGTTGTGTAAACATTGCCATTGGTAATGTTCCCCACCAGTTAGGTGCTACTATATAAATGATATCATAATCGGATATGTCATCTAATTCCTGTTTGAGTTCTGGTCTTGCATTGTTTCTTTGTTCTTCTTGTGCTACTTCAGTTGTTTGCATATAATCTGTTGGATATTCATTTACAGTTTCTACTCTAAATGTATCTGCTTGGGTAAATTCTGTTATATAATCAACGATTATTTCATTATTTCCTCGTTTTAAATCAACTATATCTCCATTTACATAGTTTTGTCCTGCTCTTGAATAATATATTATTAGACTTTTCATAATTATATCTCCTATCACTTGAATTTTCTATAAGTATACAATTATCTATAATATTAACCATTAATAAAATTAACTATTTCCAAAGGAAAGTATTGGTATTAAAATAATCACGTCAATTTCTCAAAAATCATAATCATGGATTTAAAAAGAATAAGGGAGTTTAAAATGTTCATATTAGGAATGCCAATGACATTAAAAAAGCGTCCGTTAATATGTGAGTTATATAAGGTACATATAAATTCTTTGTCTTCAAATATCCGGCCAATTCAAACATGCTGCCCAATCCCTGAAATATGAGTACATTCATTAAGGATCCATCATAATGAAGCAATGCAAAAAATGAAAGTACAATTATAGAAGCAAATGCTATTGATACATTACGATTATTTGAAAACTTATAGAAGAATCTCATGAAGAACATCAATGGTATAAACTTCAATAATTCCTCACCCATCATTGAGAAAACCAATGAAACCAAAGTCTCATAAGTAATTACGAAACTTGATGAATCTGACGTAGTCATTCCTAAATTATCAAGGATGAGAATTAAAATAATTGTATAAACAATATATCCTATAAACAATAAAACGGCTAATTTTATCTCATCTTTATTTGGTTTATGAAATATCAAATCATAATTCCAATTAGAGAAGTGCATTAATGGAATAAACATGCTCATACAAAACACTATACTTCCAAGAAATTCAGAGTATTGTGAAACAATCATGTATAAAACATATGCAAAAGCAACAGATAATAAGAGGATAATCCATCCGCCCTTGGGAATATGTGGGTTCTTCTTATAATAAGGAAAATCTCTTTTATTATCTTCAAAATTCAAAATATTTTTAAACATTACAATCACTTCATTTGTTTCTTCTTTAATAGTTTCTATATTATTTATCTACTTAAAATATTAATAATTTTTACCATTATCTATTCTTTATTTTTTGGCTATTTTTTCATTAATTATTTTAATATTAAAAAATATAACTATATTCATTATAAATATTTTTTTAACTTTAGGGGGTTAAACTATGCTAGGTCAAATGGATATTTTTATTTTTATTTTGACGATAATTGTCACGGCAATATTTACTGCTGTTGTCAGAAGAGAATTGATAAGGGCAGACATACGTGACAATCCAATTGTTTCTGAACATAGACAAAAAAGCGGTACGCCTACAATGGGTGGATTTGGTATATTAATAGGTGTAGTATTAGTAACCCTATTCATATTCAGTTTGGATGCTACAAGTTACCTGATAATAACAGTTTTAATAATGGTTGTTGCAGGATTCTTTGGAATGTTTGATGATCTATTAGGATTTAAGGTAAAAGAATATCAAAAAGTAGTAGTTAACAATGGTGATAAACCAGTACAGATTGGTCTTTTAACCTTAGAGCCTGGAGAAGAAGCAAGAGTTGCATCAGAAAAGGCAAAAGCTGATTACGCTCGTATTGTTGAAGAGGAACATAAGCTTGAAGTAGTTGATGAAATACCAATTAAAAGTGAGACAAGTGAAACTGAAAAGATTATAATTCAGTTTGTCGTTGCATGTTTTATCATATTGCCTGGTGTTCTACAGACTAATGTTCTTGGATTCAACATAGGATTATTAATGATTCCATTAGCAATTCTAGCAATAATTGGTTCAATCAATGCAGTTAACCTTATTGATGGTATGGATGGATTGGCAGCTGGTATCATAGCAATAGCATCTATTGCATCAGCATTATATGCTAATATCACGATGGGTTCGGTTGCATCATTGCCATTTGTAGTACTGGCTGGAGCATGTGTAGGATTTCTGGTATTAAATCATTACCCTGCAAAGATATTTATGGGTGATACCGGTTCATTTGCATTAGGTGCAGGTTATATGGTAGCAGCACTACTTGGAAATACTTTAATATTTTCAATTATTGCATTGGCAGTACCAATAGTATCTGTAATAATAAGCCTGCTTCATAGGGCACATATCATTACTTTGCCTGTTGAACCATTACATCATACATTGAATTATCATGGAATGAGTGAACAAAAAATAATATATTTATACTGGGCTATTACATTTGTAGTATCTGTAATTGCCTTATTTATATTTGGAATAATCTAAATTATGTGAGGTATGCAAATTGTACAAAGATATAAGTACTCTACAATTATCAAAGAAGATTGGTGGAAAATTATATGGAGATGATGTAGAACTAAATGGAGAATACACATTTCTAAATGAAGCCCAAGTAAATGATATAGTTATTAGACATTGGATAAATGATAAGGGAGTTGAAATAGCAAAAGATCGTGGAGTATCTTGTATCATTACACAAAATCCTCAGGATAATGCTATTGATGTAGCATTGAAATTGGATTTGCCATTAATTGTAACAGATAACATTGAATATGCAACAGCATATGCATTAAGTACAACTGTAGAACATTATGCAAAAGATGCATTTAAACTAGCAGTTACTGGTACAAATGGTAAATCTACCACTACTCATCTTCTTTATACTATTTTTAATGATTTAGGATATGATACATACACCAATACCGATGCAGAATCAGAAGGAAATACCCTTATAGATCCACGTGTTGCATCTGAATTAACAGGTTATTATAAACAAAAACACAATATAGATGTAATTGCATTGGAGGTATCTGAAGTACAGGGATGGGATGATAAACTAATGAAAAACCATGCCTATCAGATGATACAGGCATTAAATACGGATGTATCCATCATTACAAATGCATCAGCAGATCATATGAATCTTGTAAAATCATTTGATGAATTGTTGGATGAAATTTCTGGAGCAGCAAAAGCATTAAATCAAACACAAAAAGAGGGATTGCTGGTATTAAATTATGATGATGAAAATATCAGAAAAATGTCTCATATAATAGATGATAATCCATCTAAAACATTATACTACTTTGGAGAATATGATTCTAATGTTGAATTGGATGTTTATTACAAGGAAAATATTGGAATCTATGTAAAGGATGATTTATACATTAAATATGAAGACTTGCCATTTACATCCAAACACTTTATACAAGATATAATGGCGGCAATAGCAGTATGTGCATATAAAAATCTTGATAAAGAAAAAGTTATAGATTCATTAAGAAATTACAAACCACTAGCAAGACGATTTATTAAGTTGCATGATAATCCCATAATAATAGATGACTTTGCACATAATCCATCAGGAATAAAACATACAATAGAAAATGGGTCAGTCCTGGGGGAAAAGTTATATGCAATTTTTGCAATCAGGGGCTCACGTGGTGAAGATATAAATAAACAGATAGCACAGGCACTGGTTGAGGTATTAAACAATCAAGATAACTACAAATTAATATTGACTACAAGTACTGATGTGGTCAATCATCTAAATACAGTAACATCATCAGAGCAGGAAATATTTACTCAAATATTAAAAGAAAACAACATCGCCTATACCTTGTATGATACATTGGAGCAGTCATTGGTAGAAACATTCAATCAGGCAAATGATGATGATGTAATACTTCTCTTGGGAGCTCAGGGAATGGATCCTGCAAGTGGTATTCTACAAAAAAATAATATAATACAATAACCTTCTTATTTTTTTTTCAATAAGTTTTCATTTCATATAATTTTTTATTTTAAAAAAAAAGAGTTGATGATTTAGTAATCATCATTTTTTGCCGGTAATTTGGTAAAGATATATGGTACTATTATTAGGATTAGTATAATAATTATCTGCATTAATAATGAAAATGTGTCTCCAGTTTCAAATAGACTGTACATTCCTGAAATCCACATTATTCCTAATATAATCGGCAGTATGTATTTTACGATGAAAATCCATTTATCACCTAATTTAAATAAGGTTGCATTTTTATTTAATCCATCAGTTAATTTATCCAATCCATAAATCCATCCTATAATAATTATTTCTAATATACCATTTAGGATTAATCCGAATTGATTTAAGAATGCATCCCATAAACCAATTATTGTACTTCCACATCCTGTACAGTATAATAATGATATTAAAAATCCCACTATACATAAAAGTTTAACAGTATTTCTTCTTCCAAATCCAAATTTGTTATTAATGGATAATGTCACTGGTTCAATAAGTGATAAAAGTGATGTTATTCCAGCAAATAATATGCATATGAAGAATAATGGTCCAATAATATTACCTGTAATTCCCATTAGATTAAATACTTCAGGGAATGCTATGAAAGCCAGTCCGGTTCCTTCCGTAATAAGTTTATTGATGGCTATTCCTGATGTTTGACTCATATAACCTAGGATACCAAATATTCCAAATGCTGTGAATACTTCAAATATTGAATTTGTAAATGCAACAGTTAAAGCACTTTTTGGTATGTCCACATCATCTGGCAGATAACTTGCATATGCAAGTACAATGGTCAATCCCAGATTCAATGAGAAGAATATCTGACCAAATGCTGCAAGCCATATGTTAGAATCCAGGATTCTATTGAAATCAGGTGTAATTAATGAATTTACTCCTATCATAGCACCCGGCAAGCTAAGTCCATAGAATACTATTCCAATCATGATAATAAATAATAACGGGATAAGAATCTTATTTGCCTTTGCTAGTCCAGAGTTTATATCACGATGTGAAATAAACCATGAAATAAGCCATATGATGGTTATTGCAATAAGTACATATAATGATATATGGGTAAATCCTGCAAATCCATCCACATTATTTAAAACAACATTTACAAAGTAACTTTCAGGATTGCTTCCCCATCCCTTGACAATACTTGTTGGAATATATATCAAATCCCATGCAACAATACAAGAATAATAAGTCATGATAAAGAAGGGTACCAGTTGAATATACCATGCAATGTATTCATATTTAGTATTGATAGTTCGTAAAACTTTACTTATACCTGCCTTGAACTTAAATCCTGCACCATATTCAACAAACAATAATGGAATGCCAATACATATTATTGAAATAATATACGGCAAGAGAAATGCTCCACCACCATTGGAATATGCAACATAAGGATAACGCCATATATTTCCAAGACCTACAGCAGAGCCTATCATAGCAACTAGAAATGAAATTTTACTATTCCATCTAATCTCTTCTGACATTAATATTTTTCACCTCGCATAATTTGATTACATTATATTAGTATTTGTTAATTCTAACATATTATTCTTTACTTTAATAACTTCAATTCATTTATGGTTCATGATTTAATAGTTTTTTGATGATTTTGTAAAGTTTTCAATCATTTTAGCATAAATTGAAAATATTATAAAAAAAGTAATGTATAAGGGGGTGGTGATGTAATTGTTTATAGTATGATGTTCAGATGTATTGCATTATATCTCTTTGGTTATTTCATCCTTAAATTTAAATGCTGCCTCACCAGTACATACAAGTAGACTTCCATCAATATCCAATGCCTTCTTAAATCCTATAAGTACCTGCTGTGCTGTTGCACCAAGTGTTCCATGTTTCTTTTCATCAGGCATATAATCTGGTAATATGATTTTATCCTTATATTCGTGGTCTTCTCGTGCCTTCTTTGCACATACATATGCATTATATGATGCAGGCACAACATAATCTGCAAATTCTAATGAACAATCCAGTATCTGCTTATCACCTTCAATACCTGATTCGGAGGAAGTTGTTATAACATTAATGACTGAATCATATGTGTTTTTAAGCTCTTTTAAAACGGTGATTATACCTGCAGGGTTATGTGCATAATCAATCATTATCTCCTTGTTGTTTTTATGTCCTATGATTTGCATACGGCCATTAACACCCGTAAATGTTGACACGTATTCCTGTAACTGGGAATATGGTATTTTGAGTATTTCATGTGCAAGAATTATTGCACCTGTAGTATTGTATATGTTATGAAGTCCCTTTATTTGTAGTTTGAATTCAAATTCTCCTTCAGGAGTCTCTAGTATGAATCGGTCATGTTCATCATTAATGTCTTTTGCAACATAATCTGCTTTTTCATATTTAATTCCACATGAACATTCATATTTGCCAACACCTGCAATGAATTCATCAATGATAATATCCTTATTACAGAAACATTTCTTGGATGATTTACGTATGGATTCACATTCAAGTCCAAATGTAATTAGATGTCCAGAATAATTATTTTGTCTAAGCAAGCCCTTAATTGTAGGATCATCATTGTTAACAATCAATGTCTTATTCTTTAGTGCATCTACAAATTCACCCTTTACATTTGCATAATCCAAGAAGTTTTTTCCTTCTTCGAGGTGATCGGGGGTAATGTTTGTAATAAGTCCCGCATCTATCCTGCATGCATTGACGATATAATCAAGACTTCCCTTTATTCCAAAGGTTCCCGTCTCCAATATATTCACATCACCATGGAGTCTTGCCTGTAATGGTGGAATATCTGCAACATTTCCCTGCATGCCCTTAAGGTTATGTTCACAGGGATTCATGCCGGCAGAGTATGCTAAATGTTTCAGGAGTGTTGTAGTTGTTGTCTTACCATTAGTACCAGTTATACATATTACAGGATGTACTGGTTCAAATAATTCAAATATGTCCTTTACTGTTATAATTGGAATATCATATTCCTGTACCTTTTGATATAATTGGGATTTGGATTCTATTAATGCAGCAGGTAAAATCATATAATCAGATTTTATAAAAAATTCCTCTGGAAGATTGCCATAGTAAACATCAATATCTGGATAATCCTGTAATGAATCATAAAAACGACAATTTTCCTCTGTCTGCATATCATTTGCTATTACAGTATATCCATTATCAGATAATATTCTTGCAATAAGATTACCATTAACTCCACAGACACCTATGACGCCAAAGACAGCATCCTTTTTTATCTGGCTTATTTCCATCTTTTACATCCTTCTGTTAATCCAATTATTAACTTGTCTTTTACCTGTTGATATGATGTTGTACCACCAATACCTAAATGAACTATAATATCTCCTTCTTTAGCATATTTCATAGCTAGTTCTGCAGCTTCATCAACTGTACAGACTGCCATTTTGATTACATCATCGTTTTCAATTGCATTAAGAAGTCCTAAGGCAGAATCCATATGTAATGCACCTGTAATCTCTACAAATCCTGTGGCTATTACCATATTAGCATATTTTCCTACAGCACGACCACTTTCCTGGTTGTCTCTTATTGTAGTTGAATCAACACATCCAAATACTACTATGATATTCTTGTCCTTTATTGCTTCTAATGCCTGTTGGATGGACAGTTCAGAACATGATGCATCATAATATGCATCAACACCTTTGAAGTTTCCTAAAAATTCCATTCTTCCACCAACACCAGTAAATGCATCAATTCCCTTCTTAATATCATCTAAAGATATTCCATATGCACTACATAATGCTATTGCACCAGTTAGATTTTCATAGTTATAGAATGCAATAGTATCGATGTTGATTTCTGTCTGTTCACCATTTTTTATGGTAATTTCATATTTGCCGTCATCATATGATCCAATATATTGTGGTACATATTTTTCTGTATCAACATCCTTGTTGTTGTTTTCAAAGTTAAAGTATATGGTATCATCACGTTTATGTGTCAATAAGTCACCACATTGTACATTTGCAACAATATTCTTACTTGCATCCAATATTAGTGATTTACGTTCAACATATTTGTCCATGGAACCTCCAAATTCACTAAGATGTTCATTATGTAGGTTTGTAATGATTGCCCAGCTAAGATCTATTTCTCCTAAGAGTCCTAATGTACCATGAGGCAGTTCAAGTATTGCAATATCTGCTCCCTTATATTCTTCATTAATAATGTCATCAACTATTGCTTCACTAACCAAATTCCATTTCATTGATGAACATTGATACACTTTATATCCTGCCTGCTGGAATATATTGGTCAGCATTGTAGTGGTGGTTGTTTTTCCATATGAACCGGTTATTCCTATCTTTTCCATGTCAATGATATTGTTTATCATATCACTTATGGTCTTTCGTGTAATGATTTCCAATGAATATCTATCTATGTCTTCATAGATTTTCGCAGTTTTTGGTATTGTAGGTGCTAGATAAATGGCATCATAATCCTTTATATCAGGCTGCTTTACTCCAAGTTCAAGATTCACCCCTTCACTTTCCAGTACATCAATTTTCTCCTGTCTGATAGTTGTAAACTCTTCATACTTTTTTGAGTCAGTAACCGTTACCTTTATGCCTTGATGATTTAATAATCTTGCAACAGGTCTTCCAGCATTTCCTGCTCCTATTACAATACATGATTTGAACATAAACTTTTTACTCCTATAACAATTAGTAAATATTTTTCATATCTAAATTTGAATTATTTATATTAATTAGATATATGTAAATTTTAATTAAAATAATTTTTTTATTATAAATTTTCATTCTTTCAGTTGTATATTTCTATAAGAATTATCTTCTAATTAAATGCTGTATATTATGATTATTTTTTTAGTGTAAAAATTAAACTAAAACATAAATAATAGAAATATAAAATATATTAATTAATAATCAAATAATATAATAGATAATTTTAATAAAATATTTACTTTATCTTTTATGATAATTACTTAATCATAATTTAATAAAATAAGGGGAGTGAAATATTGTTTATTAAAGTTAGACGCGATACATTAATAATCTTAATTTTAGCATTTCTATTAGTATTATCTGGAAGGGCTATGAGTTATGTTGCATTTGCTTCAGCTAATAGTACGGATGATGGAGTTGCTATTGCAGGTGTGATGATTAAGGGTAATGATATCGTTCCAACAAGTTCAATAAAGACAAATGTGGAATCAGCAGGATTCCGTGATGGAAGTTATATAAAGGGAAATGTATTGGTAACATCACAACGGCAATTACGATTGGATGATGCTAAGGAAAATGCGGTATCTCTTATCAAGAAGTCGACTATTCCAGGTACATCCATTGCACCAATCAATGTTGCAGATGTGCAGGTTGATACATCTACAGGAAATGTTGTTGTAACTGTAGTTGAAGATTTCTCAGCTATTAAAGTAGATACACAATATACAAACAATTCAAACTCAACTGTAAGTTCTGGAAATACAGAAAGATAAGATTAAGGTGGTTAAATGTTTAAGAAATCGTATATGAAAAAAATTTCATTATTCCTGTTAATTCTTGTTGTATTTTCTGCTACAGCATCAGCAACAATGAACGTTGCAATAATCACTGATCCAACAGGTAAAGATCCTAATGGATGTGCTGCAGGAAGTCAGTCATATGCTCCTAACATGTTTCAATCTACATTTCTATTCAGTCAGGAACATAAGATAGCTCTCTTAAGTGGGGGTGAAGGTACATCTGATGTACGTATAGCAGCAATTATCACAGCTCTTACTAAATTGCAACAGAATGCATCTCTTGAAGAAATAGTAGGTACTGCTCAAAGCTTTGATGGTATACGTCTGATGGCCGTTAATCCTACACAAGGTATATCTGTAGGTGGAGACTTCCAAGTATATGTTATAACTGTGGATAACAGCAGTAAAATCTCCATACAAGCAGCTAGTGGTGGAGTAGTATCAGTACCTGCAGGTACAAAAGGAGCTATCATACACCTTCGTAACTCTGAAGGAAATCCTAAATATGGAACTGCAGATAGAGTAAGGCTGGAAACAGCTATGAATATTGGACGTATGATACGTGATGGATATCCAGCAACTACCATTCTATCCAAGGCATTTGGAGAAGTAGCAAATGATTCTGGTGAAGACCATGGTGGAGGTGCAGTAAACCTCATATCTGGTTCAACAACAGGTGACATGTTTACACCACAAAAATTAAATGATGTTGGATATGAAATGGAAAAACCATATTCTAAGGTAAGTAGTACAGGATGGAGTGTAGGTTATCCTGAAGCAGAAAACTATCAGGTATCACCTATAGATGGAAGTCCATTAACAGTAGTATATGCATATGAAGCATTAGGTAGTGCAATTACAGTATCAAGTGATAATCCTTCAGTATCCACTTATGGATCTGATAAAAAAGGAATATCTGAGGCAACATCATCTGTTGTAATAGCATCTGTACGTAAAAATGGTTATGATCCTGTGGAAATTGCTAAGTCAGTTAACCGTGCAATAGACAGTGGTACCATTGTAGGTGTAGAACATATAGATACCTCTGACTTGAATGTTAAAGAAAACATTAAGGCTGTAGGTGTATATTATACATCAGCACCAAATGGTAGAACATCACCATCATGGTCATTACCTATGGACTCATCTATGTTTGACTTGTTGGGTAATATTCAAAGTGTGATTGGTATATTGCTCATACTTCTAGCAGTATTCAGAAGTACATTGATTAAGTCATTCTTCAGAAGAAGATAATTAATCATTTATCTTCTCTTATTTTATTATCTTTTTTTTACAAAATTTTACAAAGATTCAGAATAGTATATTTTTAAATAATATTTTTTTAAGAAGTGATATTAATGGCATTATTATTAATTAGAGCAATGAATAAGAAGAAAGCATTAAATGCACTGGCAGATATGGAACGTCATGCAAAATTAACTATAGTTGGAAAGCCTAAACGAATAGACATATCAAAAATTGCTGATGTGACAAAAAGAGTCATTAAACAAAATCCACGGGATGACATTAAGGTAGCAGTACTTGTAAAGGTAGAAGAGAATACTACAACAAGTATAATGAATATACGTAAAACTCATCCGCCAGCACATGTAATTGTGGTAAGTGAAGAATATCCAGAATATGAACAACTTGACAATGAATTTGATAGTTTGCCTGTTTTTCAGGGATATTATTCTCTAAAGTCACAAAATAGAAATAAATAATTACCTTTTTCTTTTTTTTCAATATTTTTAATAATTAAATTAAGAATTGAATTTTTATTAGTTTTTTAAAAATAATTGGGGAGGTTATTGTAAAAGATTTATTTTCTTTTGATACGTGCAATGTCACCGAGGGTAACTTCACCATAACGAGCAACAGTCTTAAATTCCTCTTCATTGGATTCTCTTTTTTCAATAATTTTAATTTTAAGAATGTTTTCAAGTTTTCTAGCCATCTTTAGTTCAGGAATCATTTTGCCTGATTCCATATGGGCAATAACAGATTCTCTTTCATATATCTTTTCACCCAACTGTTTCTGTGTAAGGTGCTGTTGTTCTCTTGCCTTTCGGATAATCTTATTATAATCTTCTACAACTTCATATTCTGGCTCAGCTTTTCTGGTATATGATCTATTTTGTGGTCTATTATTGTTATTATAGTTGTTTCTATTATTTTTAGCATTTTTATTATTTTTAGGTTTAACAGGTTGTGGTCTTTTTTGCACTTTACCATATCTTGAACATTCTTTACATGTTACCATTAATGAATTATCAATTTTAGTTTTATATGGTTCACCTTTAATTTCAGTTCCACATATTTCACAGTTCATTTTAGTCACTTATTTTAATTATTAAATAATAGTTTCTATTTTAAATTATTTATATATTATCTTATTGTTTATTTTAGATTTAATCATTGATTTTTCAATAATTAACTTACTGTCACATATATTTTTTTAATTACTTTTAGTGTTTAAAAACCAACATTATAATAATAAGCGACTACTAAAATTATAATGTAGTAGTTTAAAAATAAAAATGTATAATAGAAAAAAATCAATTATATTGATTAGATAACTTAAAACGGATTTAAAAATTTTTAAAAATAATATAATAAAGAAGGAGGTAATCTTTTTGGATGAATCAAACTCTTTTACATTACAATCCGATGAAACAGATGTTTCAGCATTAATTGATAAGCATGAAACAATCGAAAGAAATCTAACATGGGAAGTTAGAAAACTTGAAAAAGACAAAGTTCTTTTAGAAAATGAAAACCTAAGGTTAGATCGGGAAGTAAAATCATTAAAAAGTGAAATAAACAGATTCAGAACTCCACCATTAGTACTGGCAACAATATCAGAAATATTGGAAGACAACAAGGTAGTTGTAAAAAGTACAACAGGACCATCATTCTTACTAAAATATTCTGATAAAGATGCAAATGCAGTAGAAATAGGTGCAAGAGTAGCATTAAATCAGCAGACATTCAGTATCGTTGAAGTAATAACTTCAGAAAAAGATCCACTAGTCTCTGGAATGGAAATTGAAGAAAAACCAGACATATCGTATGACAAGATAGGTGGACTTAAAGATCAAATAAGAGAAACAATAGAAACAGTAGAATTACCACTTAAAAATCCTGAAATATTCAAAGAAGTAGGAATAACTCCACCAAAAGGTGTATTGTTCTATGGACCACCAGGAACTGGTAAAACATTACTTGCAAAAGCAGTAGCACATGAAACAAATGCAACATTTATCAAAATAGTAGCAAGTGAATTTGTTAAAAAATACATAGGAGAAGGTTCACGTCTGGTACGTGGCGTATTTGAATTAGCAAAAGAAAAAGCACCAGCGATAATATTCATTGATGAAATAGATGCAATTGCTGCAAAAAGATTACAAGGTTCAACCAGTGGTGACAGGGAAGTACAAAGAACACTCATGCAGTTACTTGCAGAAATGGATGGATTTGAATCAAGAGGAAATGTTGGAATAATAGCAGCAACCAACCGTCCGGATATACTTGATCCAGCACTTATAAGGCCAGGACGATTTGACCGTATAATAGAAGTACCTGTACCTGATGAAGAAGGAAAACTTGAAATCCTTAAGATACATACCAAGAACATGACATTAGATGCAGATGTAGACTTAGCATCCATAGCTAAAGATGCAAAAGAAGCATCTGGTGCAGACCTAAAATCAATATGTACAGAAGCAGGAATGTTTGCTATACGAGATGATCGCTACAGCGTATCCAAAGAACACTTTGTACAAGCTCTTGACAAGGTAATGAATAAAAACAAAAATAAAGAAAATCAGAATGAAGGAGTAATGTTCGGATAGTTCTATCCTAATATACTCATCATAACCCTCTTTTGTATATGTGTAGCCAATGATGAACCCTATGAGCTCTGATATGATGATGAATGATGGGCGATCTGAGGCTACCTTTTAAAAAATAATTCCAAATAATCACCATATGCTATAACTTTAAAAATACTAATTCTTTAATATTTAAGTCAAATGAATAATCTCTTTTTAATCATGCAATTAATCCATTTTTTGAAAATCTAAAATATTTTTTGAAAAATAAAAAAGGAGTTGATGAAAAATAAGTTATAATGCTTGTTCTAATTCTTCTACACTTCTAACCACGGTATGATTTTCCAATTCCTTTATTTCCGGTCTTGTAACTAGTATGACCGGAATATTCAATTCTATAGCAGCGTTAATTTTAGTTTCAGCTCCACCACTTTCTCCACTTTCCTTGGTAATCACTGCTTTTACATTATATTCCTTCATCAGCGCCATATTGAGTTCTTTGGAATACGTTCCCTGCATTGCTATGATATTTTCTGCCGGAACTCCTGTTTCTTGTGTCTTGGTTATGCTAAAGTTGTTTGGAAGTACCCGTGTAACAACATGTTGTGCATCGATTACATCGGTAGTAGTTGCAAGTCTCATAACCCCTGCAAGGTGCATTATCTTATCATCATCCTCTACTAAATATTCTTTTGCCTTAATTGCAGCATCTTCAAAGGTTGGTGCCTTAATAATTAAATCAGATTCAGGAAGTATTGTTGATGCTCTTTCATATCGTATATATCTAATTCCTGCTTTTTGTGCACTGCTTATTGCAGTTTCTGTTGCAACTGATGCAAATGGATGTGTAGCATCAATCAATATGTCAATATTTTTTTGTTTTATTACATCTATAAAATCTTCCTCTTTTAATGCTTTGGAGATAACTTCTGTTGCTCCTGCATTTTCTGCAATCTTTGCACCATAATCTGTTACGGTTGTTGCTAGGATAAAATTATCTTCATCTTCATGTAGAAATTTAATTACTTTTGTTGAGTCACTTGTTCCGGACATTACCATATATCTCATTGTTACTCCTCAATCTTATTTAATATAATCACTGGTGATATTTTTATATGTAATCTATTATATTTTTTATTAATATTTTTTCTAAATAAGTGTATTACTGTTCAATATAATTTTATTTGTATGTTTGATACTCTCATGTCAATCATGTACATCCATACTGAATACATATCTATCATATAAATCTTTAACTTGTGGGGTATGGAAAACTTTTTGATATTTTTCTAAAATTAGATTATCATAATATTGAGTTTTACATTAAATTTAATCTTATCTTTTCAATATATTAATCATCATTTATATTTATACTTTGACTTGATACTTTCATTATATTTCAAGCATAATTGGATATATCAAATATCATATGAATAATAATTAATTGGATTTAAATCATATACATCACATGATGCAAAATATTGAAAGTATCATTATTATTTATAATATATTAAGAAGAAAAAAAAATCACATAAAAAAAGAGGGTTGTAATCATATAAATTCGATTAACTATTTATATGATGTTGTTTTCAAATTTTTTTATTATTTTTTCTGCAATAAATATTGTTAAGGCAACAATTATGATTAAAACCCAATCGATTAATGGTATGCTTGTTGTCTTAAATATTGGTTGTAATATTGGTGTGTATATTGCAAATAACTGTAATATGAATGATGCTGTTACTGCCAATACCAAAGTCTTATTTGTTTTTCCACTATTTGCTCTGCAGTTGAACACATTAAATAACTGATACATTACAAACACTGTAAATGCTATGCTACTTGCAAGTAATGTACTTGTACCTGTGGATAATTCATATACATATACTCCAAGTGTTCCTGTTGCCATGACAATTCCCATGAGGAATATGTGCAGAAGATTATCCTTTGAAAGGATATTTTCATCACTAGGTGGTATGTTCATAATGTCCTTGTCGGATGCTTCAACACCTAAGGATTGTGCTGGCGGACCATCCATTATAATGTTAATCCATAACAATTGCACTGGATTAAATGGAAGGGGTAGTGAAGCAAGTGATGATATTAGTATTGTAAGAATTGCTGCAATGTTGGTTGACAGTTGAAACTTAATGAATCTTTTAATATTGGAATATATTGTACGTCCTTCTTTAACTGCATATATTATGGTTGTAAAGTTATCATCTTGAAGAACCATGTCACTGGATTCCTTTGCCACATCAGTACCGGAACCCATGGATACTCCAATGTCTGCACTTTTAAGTGCTGGTGCATCATTTACTCCATCACCAGTCATTGCAACTGTTTGATCAATATGTTTCAATGCTTTTACAATTCTTAACTTCTGTTCTGGGAATACCCTTGCAAATATATTCACATCTCTTATCTTATTCTCAAATTCTTCATCGGATAGTTTTTCAATTTCTCTTCCTGTCAATGCTTCCGTATTATTTTTTATTCCAACTTGTTTTGCTATTGCCATTGCAGTATTTTTATGGTCTCCTGTAATCATTTTTACATTTATGCCTGCATTATGACATGTTTCTATTGCATCGGCTACACCCTCACGTGGAGGATCCATCATTCCAACAATACCCGTAAATATCAGACTTTCCTCCAACTGCTCATTGTCATATGATGTGTAATCATCAACAGTTTTGTAGGCTAATAAAAGTACTCTTAAAGCATTATTTGTAAATGTTTTAATCTTATTGGCTATTTCCTCTTTTTTATCAACATCTAATTGTTTTATGTTCCCATCTTCATCGATGTATTTGCATTTGTCAAGAAGTATTTCTGGTGCACCTTTAACCAGGACATATTGCTTGTTGTCAATGACGTTTACAGTGGTCATTCTTTTTCTTTGACTGTCAAGAGGTATTTCATATAGTCTTTCTGCTTTGATGTCTTCCTCAATATTTTCTTCGGAATATTCAAGTAGTGATATGTCTGTGGGATCTCCTATTTTTTCATCATTGTCAATGCTTGCATTATTACATTTGGAACAGATGACATTTGACATTTTATGATTGGAATTGTAGGAATCCGTTACTTTAAGCTTGTTTAAAGTTAGGGTACCTGTTTTATCGGTACATATGATTGAACATGAACCAAGTGTTTCTACAGCAAGCAGTCTGCGGATTATAACATTGTTTGCAGCCATTTTCTGCATACCTAATGCTAGGGTTAATGTAAGAATTGCAGGCAGTCCCTCAGGAATTGCTGCAACAGCAAGGCTAACTGCTGTCATAAATGTATTTGCTGCAGGAATGCCTTGAAGAAGTTCAAGTACGAATATGATGATACATATGACTATTGAAAGAAGTCCAAGCATTTTGCCTAATTTGTCAAGCTTAATTTCAAGGGGTGTATCTTCATCTTCTTCTTCCTGAAGACTGCTTGCTATAAGTCCAATCTTTGTATCCATTGCAATATCTGTAACAACAGCCTTTGCATGGCCACGTGTTATGTTGGTATTCATGTATACAAGATTGTCCTCATTTGCATTGTGGCTTTTTGTAACAGGCAGAGATTCTCCTGTCAGTGATGATTCATTAACCTTTAGATCATAGCTTTCAATCAGCCTTAAATCTGCAGGAACACTGTCTCCTTCCTCTAATATTATTATATCTCCAAGGGTAATTTCTCTTACATCCACTTGCTGTGGAATGTTCTCACGTAGAACTACACAACTTTTATGGGTCATTGACTTAAGCTTTTCCATTGCATTTTCTGCTTTTGCCTCTTGTCTGTATCCTAGTATGGCATTGAGTATAACTACAAAGAATATGACTGCTGCATCAATGATATCATGGATAACAAGGGAGACAATTCCTGCAATTATTAGAAGAACAGTCAAAGGTTCCGTAAACTGCATTAAAAACTTGTAAATATTACTTGGCTTTGCCTTTTCTGTTAATTCATTAAATCCATATTTTTCTAGTCTGTTGCTGGCCTCTTGGTTTGTAAGGCCATATTGGTTACTTTCTAATTTTTTGATAACTGTCTCTGTTTCTAATTCTTGCCAATTCATTTAACATATCACCTCATCTTTTTTGATAGGTAGAAGACATCTTTTTTATAATTTATTAACTTAAAGCGTGGTTTGAGTTTGAATGTTATGTCTTCTGTGAAAAATGGTTTGATGATGCAGTCACATGAATGTTTGTCTGCTAGGTATAGTATTTGTTTCTGTAATTCCTCTGGTGGTCTGATGGAATATATCAGATTGCAACCTTCATATATGGAGTCTGTAGGTTTGAATATGTCCTCTTTTATGACTTTATATGTTGATGGATGGATATCTACTAGATTAAATTCAGTATTTTTCATATTGTCTTTAAGTATGTTGCTGGGCTCTAGTATATTTCCCACACCAACTTCCACAATCTTGGATGCACTGCTGTAATTGTCTATTATATATTCACAAAAGCTAGACCAACTATTATTCATCAAATCACATTATATTTTCTTCTTTTATAACATTTAAAATGATAATTATATATTTTATCATTAAATGAATTATTTTATTATTATATAGTTATTTATTTTTTTGAGATTATATTCTTATGGTCAAGTTATATGTGTTTTTAACCTTTTTCTATTTTTTCTTAAAATCATCGATATCGATTGGTATGTTGTTGTTTTATTTCATATTTTATTTCAATGCTGTCAAGTTAAGATTTTTGATACTTTTAATCATTTAGTTTATTTATTATAACCTATTTTTACTTTAATTTTATTTAATTCTATTAATGCTTTAATTATATTTAAAACTAAAAGAATTAATTATATTTAAGCTTATTTTAATAATTAATTATAGTTTAATTTATATATTACTTATTATATATTATTATTTAGTTAATTCATATAGAATCTAGTTGCTGTTGAATCTGAGGTTGTTTTTTTT
>SUTR01000035.1 GCA_015062825.1 Methanosphaera stadtmanae | reverse complement strand
TAAAATATATTTATTAATCTATAATAACAAACATATTATCATAAAATTTAGTTTATACAATTATATTATCCAATTTAGTTGTTTATCGAATTAAATTTTGTTTAAAGGATGTGTAATATATGTATAAGAATATTAAAAGAATATTCTTGCTTACAACATTATTATTTATTATGATGGGAGTAACTGCAATATCAGCAGCTGATTCTTATGATGATACGATGGATATGCAGACAGACACTCCTACCATTGATAATTCACAGATATCAACGGATACTATAACAAATAATAATATAGTACAGGATAATAATGTAAAAAGTAATGATGATAATAAAATACAAGATAATAAAAAAATTATTGAAAAAAATACCAAGAAAGATGCAAATACAATAAATTTGAACAATGACAATATAGATTCATACTTTAAAATGGATGATACGTATCTAAGCATTTTAGATACAATTGATTCTAATACAACATTCTATATTGAAGAAGAAATTACAGAACCATATTGCTGGTCTTTCAACACTGAAGCAACAGGTATCATATTAACAGCCAGTCCTGATGTAACACTTACAAATCAGGCATTTGAAATTAACTCCATTGACTTTACAATGTCAAATTTATCATTAGTTTATGATGAAAGCTTTGAATATGGAAAAGGTATTGTTGTAGAAAGTGAAGGATTCCTTATGGATAATGTGAATGTTGATTATGATGCTAGTATAATAGATGGTGAACTTAACACTATCCTTTTATTAAAAGGCAGCAATTCAATTATAACAAATTCCACATTTGATTGTAAAATCATATCCACAGCAATTGACTGGGATCCAATGTCAATGTCTGAAACTGCTGGAATGCCTGTTACAGTGCCAATTACAATACTTGCAGACAATGTTAATATAACTGATAATGTTATAACAATTAATGAAAAAGGTTCTGATGGAAGTGCTTATCCATCATTCTATGGAATATACCTTGGCGGTTACTATATTAACTTTACAAGAAATAACATTTCATTAACAGGTTCCAATGGATATGTATACACAGTATATGTAAACAGTGCTTCCAAAAGACTTAGTTCCTATGTAACAATATCAGACAATAACATTACTGGAATATCCCAACACAACTATACTGCAGGAGTATACATTGATGGAAGCAGTTACCAGAACATAACCGTTGTCAATAACAATATCACTGCAATTTCAAGCAAAGACTATAAAGATGGAATGGCACTGCAGGATGTAGTGTATGCTGTTGTAATAACCGACTATGCATACCAAGGTGGTACTTACAGATCAGGTCGTGGAAATGTTTACAACAACTCCATAATTAATAATACAATTATTGCTGAAGGACATCAAGTCTATGGATTTGAACAGTTTGGTGGAGACAACACATTACTTAGCGGAAATACAATAATTGTTGAAGGTACATGTGCCCAGGCAATTGGAGCAATAGGATACAATACAATAATTGAAGGCAATAACCTAACAGCAATAGGCCAAACATCCGGAGGAGAATCTTCTCCAGATTATATTCCACCTACTACTGCAGGAGTTCAAGTATTGCATGGAAGCCTAACAACAGTAACAAACAATAATATAGATGTAACAGGAGCACGTGGAATCCTCATACAAGATTCAGACAATGTAATAACTGACAACAACATTACAGTAACTGAGTATGACTACTCCATAGAAACCCTGACAAATGCTACTGGAAACCTAATCGAAAACAACCTACTAATTACCGATGCAGGAAATGGTTCAAAAACCATCAACAATGCTGCAGGAGAAAACATAATAGGAAATAACAGTGATGAAAAGGAACTTGTTGAAACAGCATTAGATCCTGATAAGCTAGAAGGAGCAATTGGTGAGGAAATTGAAATAATAGTAACCATAGAATCAGATGATGGGTATGGCTTTGATGATGAATACATCTATATATATGCGAATGAAGAGGAAATACTAGTAATACCAATAGAGGATGGATTTGCATTTGAATCATATACCATACCAGAATCATGGTATGATAACATAGAATTAATTGCAAGATATCCTGGAAGTGAAGATTACCTTCCATCAGAAGAAATTATTGAATTTATATTGGATGTGCCAACAACTATAGAAACAGAAGATACTATAGAGCTAGATATAAATGATGAACCAATAACACTCACTGCAACAGTAATTGATATGAGAAACAATACATTAGATGCAGACATTATGGTATATGAAAACGACCAACTACAATCAACTCTAGCAGATTATACCTTTACACCAACAGAAGTTGGAACATATTCCATAAAATTAGTATATGAAGGCGAATTATCAGAAGATGGAAAAAAATATATGGAATCAGAAAAACTAGTGACAATCAATGTTATCAAAACAATAACTCCAGTTACTGTATACTTAGAATTTGATGAGGAATATGAGTTAGGTGAAAGTATTGAAATTAATGCATTAATTAATGATTTGGATGATGAAACTGTTTCAGGCGTCAATGTAGACATATACATCAATGAAGAGTATGTTACATCTGTAGTCTCTGATGATGAAGGTTGGATTGTATATGAATTTACTCCAGAAAATGTCGGAAATTACACTGTTGTTGTACGTGTAAATGATGAAGATTATACTGCTGATGATGCAGAAAGCACATTTGAAGTAATTCATACAATTGTACCAGTAAATCTTAGTTTAAATGTCAAACCAGAAGCAATCTTAGGTGATATAGTTGATATAAATGGAAAAGTTACCGATGAAAACGGAGAAAATGTTTTAGACGTTAATGTAGATTTGTATATTAATGATGTATTTGTCAATTCAATAGTATCTGATGAAAATGGAAATATAAATTATTCATTTACTCCAGAAAATCTTGGAAATTACACTGTAACACTTAAGGTAAATGATTTTGATTATACTGCTGATGATGCAGAATCCAAATTTGAAGTTCTACCTAATATTAAAAATGTTACAATGACCATAGATGTGAAAAAAATATCCTATTTAGGTGACAATCTTACAATTAATGCAGTAGTTCAATATGAAAATAAAACAGCAGCTAATGATGTAAATGTTGACTTATATGTTGATGATGAATTAATAACATCCATAATATCAGATGCAGAAGGAAAAATCAAATATGATTATACTCCACTTACAGAAGGAGAACATGTCATTAAACTTTGTGTAAATGATGAACATTATGTTGCAGATAATGTAACTGCTACAGTAAACATCGTAGAACTTAAAGGATTAAACTTAAAAGTTGAAACAACAGAATTTACTATTGGAACTAATGCTACAATCCAAGCGACCATTTATAATGGACGAGAAGTTGCAGATTATATTAATAAAGGTAAAATTGCATTTAAAGTAAATGGTAAAACACTTAAAGATGCAAACGGAAAAGTAATCTATGCTGCAGTGACAAATGGTACTGCAACCATTGAAAACTATGAAATTCCAGAAAGCTGGGACAAAGACGGCATAACAATAGAAGCAGTATACTCAGGATCAAACCAATGTGATGCCCTAAGAAGCAACAAAGAAGAACTTACAATCAACAAAGAAACCACACCAGCAATAACCACAGAAGATGTAACTGCAACAGCAGGAAGCAAAGTAACACTCAAAGCAACAGTAACCGGACCAGCAGACATGCTAAACAATGGAAAAATAGTCTTCAAAATCAATGGAAAATCCGTTAAAGACGAAAATGGAAAAGTAATCTATGCAAAAATAGTAAACGGAGAAGTATCAGTAGAATACACAATCCCAGAATACTTCAAAGCAAAAGATTACACAATAACAGCAACATACATCTCATCAAACTACGACCGTATAGAAGACTCAAAAACATTAACCATAAACTAAAAAATCAAAAACATTACATTATGAGGGAAACAAATCCCCCATATGATCTTTTTTTATCTATTTTTATACAAATACATTAAACTTAAATACAACAAACCAATTATATTATTGTCCAATAGTATAACTTATTTTCTAATTAAAAATAATATTAGAATTTATTAATGAATATAATTTGTTTTTCATCCGATTTTTCTAAAAAGAGCATATTATTTTAATTCATAAGACATCCTTAAAAAATCATAAAATATAAAAATAACAAAAGGTAATAATAAGTATGTGTAAATATATAATATGTTTAAGAACAAAAAAATAAAAAAAATATAAAATTAATTATAATTTAAGATAGACAAATAAAGAGGTAGATATATATGCAACAATTTCAAAGTGCAGGTTATGACAGAGCTTTAACAATGTTCAGCCCAGATGGACGTTTATTCCAGATAGAATACGCAAGAGAAGCAGTTAAAAGAGGAACAACATCAATAGGAATAAAGTCAAAAGATGGAGTGGTATTTGCAATAGACAAGAAAATCAAAAGTAAACTAATTGAACCATCATCCATTGAAAAGATCTTCAAAATAGACGAACACCTTGCAACAGCATCCAGCGGACTTGTTGCAGACGCAAGAAGATTAGTTGACATTGCAAGACAACAAGCTCAGGTAAATAAACTCAAATACCATGAACCAATCACAGTCACAGGACTTGCAAAATACATTGGAGACCTAGAACAGCTTTACACCCAAAGTGGAGGAGTAAGACCATTTGGTATTTCACTCATCATAGGAGGAGTATCTGATGGAGAAGCAAGAATCTATGAAACAGACCCTAGTGGTGCAATAGTAGAATATAAGGCAACTGCAATTGGACTTGGAAGAGACAAAGCATTAGCATTATTTGAAGATAAATATGAAGATGACCTATCTCTTGATGATGCAATAGACCTTGCAATAGAAGGAATATATCAAGCTACAGATGGTAAAGTTACAACAGATAGTGTTGAATTATCAGTTATTAAAATGGAAGATGAAAAATACCAAAAAATAGAAAAAGATGATGTAGCAGAATACGTCCAAAAATTACTTGACAGAAAAGAAGCTGAAAAAGAAGAAGCTGAACGTAAAGCTGAAGAAGAAAGAAAAGAAAAAGAAGCTAAAAAAGCTCAAGCTAAAGCAGAACGTGAAGCAAAAGAAAAAGCTGAAGCAGAAGCTGCTGAAGAAGCTGCTGAAGAAACTAATGAATCTGAAGATGAAGAATAAGTTCATCAAACCCTTAAACCCCTTATTTTTTTAATTTATTGATTTATAGAATATAAACAAACAAAACTACACACTGCCTAGAGAAATAGTACAAAATCACAGCAGTTTGAAAAAACATGACTAAATAGTTTATATAAAAATCCATTAGATATTCTTCATAAATCATTTTTCAAAATGAAAATTAAACAACATTATCCATTATTTTATTAATTATGTTTTAGATATCTATATATGAAGAAATGAATAATAGAAAATAAAATATTTAATGAAGGTGAAAAATTATGGTAAATGTTGATGATGCAGTTATTGCACGTTTAGAATCATATGGTGAACGATTTGAAATACTTGTTGATGCAGAATTAGCAGCTGATTATAAAAGAGGACAAGACATAGCAATAGAAGATGTTGTTGCTGTTGAAGAAGTATTTAAGGATGCACATAAAGCAGATAAGGCATCAGAAGAAAATATGATGAAAGTATTTGAAACAACTGATGCATTAGAAGTAGCCGATAAGATTATTAAGAAAGGAACAATACAAATCACTGCAAATCAGAAAAGAAAAATGCAGGAAGAAAAAACAAGACAGGTCATAGCACAAATTGCAAGAGAAGCAATAAACCCACAGACAAAATTACCACATCCTCCACAGAGAATTGAAAATGCAATGCAGGAGGCAAAGGTTCATATTGATCCAATGAAAAGTGTAGAAGAACAAATTGAACCTACAGTTAAAGCAATTCTAACCAAAATTCCAATCAGAATTGAAAAAGTACAGGTTGCTGTTAAAATACCGGGTACATATGCAGGTAAAGGATACTCCACCATTACACAATATGGTAAATTAATCAAGGAAGAATGGATGAATGACGGCAGTTGGATTGGAGTAGTTGAAATACCGGGTGGACTACAGGACGACTTTTACACAGCACTTAGTGGCTTAACTCATGGAGAAGTAGAAACTAAACTATTATAATACCATTTATTGTTGTGAAATAAAATGTTATATGTAGACAATAAGGAAGTTGTCCTACCAGGTATGCTACTAACAGACGGCAATTATAAACTGGGACGTGGAACCTTTAAGGAAAAGGGAAAGATATACTCCAATATGACAGGTCTTGTATATTTTGACAGTGACATTGTAAGTGTAATTCCCTTCAAAAATGCCTATAAACCCAAATATGGCGATTTGGTCATAGGACGTGTAACCAGTTCCAGTTATTCCTCATGGGGCATTAACATTAATAGTACATATCAGGGATTTCTTCCTACCAGTGAATTATATGATAACCAGGAACATAACATCAGCCATATCATTAATGTAAGAGATATGCTACTTCTTAGAGTATCAAATGTGGATGAAATAAACCGTGTAAAATTAACTCTTAGAGCCCATGGCTTAGGAAAGTTCAATCAGGGCGTAATTATAAAAGTTAAACAGCCCACAGTACATTTTCTAAGTGAAGAAAATGCATTTCTAACCACACTTATTCAAGAATATACACAGACAGATGTTATTGTTGCAAAAAATGGATTAATATGGATTAATGGATTAAAGGAAAACATAAAAAACATTATGACCATTATAGAGTTTATTGATGAAAATCCATTTATGCATAATTTAGTAAAGAAAGTACAGAGCATGATAATAAATCCATAAATGAATGAGGGATTTACTTTGAAAGATGAATTTATAAGAGAAGATGGAAGAACATATAACACTCTCCGTAACATGAAATTAGAAGTAGGAGTACTTAACAATGCTGATGGATCTGCATATATTGAATGTGGAAACAACAAGATCATAGTCGGCGTATACGGACCTAGAGAATTATACTCCAAAAAGCATTCAAAGCCAGACGGTGCAGTGTTAAGATGTAAATATAATATGGCACCCTTTAGTGTAACTGAACGAAAAAGACCAGGACCAGACCGTCGTTCAACAGAAATTTCAAAATTAATATCAGAAGCTATTACACCAAGCATATTCCTAGAAAAATTTCCACGAGCATCCATTGATATTTCCATAGAAGTATTGGAAGCAGAAGGAGGAACAAGATGTCTTGGAATTATTGGAGCATCACTGGCACTTGCTGATGCAGAAATACCAATGCGTGACTTAATCAGTGCATGTGCTGTTGGTAAGGTAGATGACCACATAGTACTTGATTTATCAGAAAAAGAAGATAAGGAAGGACAAGCAGATATGCCCGTTGCAATAATGCCAAGAACCCGAGAAATCACATTCTTACAGATGGATGGTCATCTGACAGGACCAGAATTTGACAAGGCACTACAACTTGCATTTGATGGATGTGAATTCATATATCAACTCCAGCAACAAACCTTATTTAATAAGTATGAAGGAGGATTATAAATGGTAAATGTCATCTCTGAAGTATCAGAAGAAAAAATCCTCGACCTTATTAATCAGGAAACAAGAATCGATAAACGATCCTTTGAAGAATACAGAGACATAACCGTTAAAACAGATTATATCTCCAAGGCCAATGGATCAGCATTAGTATCCATAGGTGCAACAACTGTTGTTGCTGGAGTTAAAGCATCAATAACAACACCCTTTGCCAATACACCAGATGAAGGTATTATCATAACCAACACAGAACTTCTTGCTATTGCCAATAAAAACTTTGAATATGGTCCACCTAATAAATTTGCCGTTGAAATTTCAAGAGTTGTAGACAGATGCATTAGGGAAGCACCACTTATTGATTTGAAACAATTATGCATAGTTGAAGGAAGTACCTGCTGGAAGTTACATATTGACATATACCTGCTAGACTTTGACGGCAACATCATGGATGCAGCAGGACTTGCAGCCGTATGTGCCCTTCTTACTACGAAGATTCCAACAGCCACCAGCATCAATGGCGAGATAAATATTGATGAAAATACTAAGACAAAACTACCAATCAAGAACAAAAGCATATTATGCAGTGTCTGTAAATTATTCAACCAATTAGTAATTGATCCAGTATCTGTTGAAGAAAGTCTGATGGACGCAAGCATATCCATAGGATTTAGAGAAGATGGAAGCCTATGTGCCATACAAAAATGTGGATTTGAACCATTCACCATAACAGAGGTAAGAAATGCGATAAACATTGCATTTAAAAAGAGTACTGAACTATTTAATATCATTGAAACAATAGATAAATAGATAAAATATTTTAAAATAAAAACACTTACCTAACCTCTCAAAAAACCTAAAGGATAAGATTATTATCCTATATACTCTTTTTTTATAATTATGCATTAATTACCTATATAAGCAAATAGAATAATATTTGATTTGTTTTTTTTTATTTCATTGAATCTCCTCCTTAAATTATAATATCATAATTTAAAAAACATGACCTTGTAAGTTTATACTATTCTCTAGACCGTATTTTAATAATTATTTAATAGTTATATTTAATTATCATTTAATATATTAAAACTAAAAATTTCAATCTAAAAATAAATATTATATGGGATGTTTAATTCAGTCATTCTTAATTTACAAACTATTAAATCTATTGATTAATAAAATATCAAATATGTAATTTAATTATTAAGGGGGAGAAATTATGCGAAAAAGTTTTAAAGTAGGATTAATAATAGCATTAATTTTACTAATCATTGGAACACTGGGAATATATGTATCAACAACTCCTCATTATAAATCCCTGGAAGTTAATGGTTATTCATTTGAAGTTCCCCAGACCAATAATTCCATTCAATCCATAAATGATAACTACAAAAAATATGATGATCAAGAAAATAATATTACAATTAAATCATATGCAATAAATAATGTTAATCAAACAAACTATACTGGTGTTGATGACATTAAATCCCAATTAGAATCAAATTCTGGTCAAAACATTACTACAGATAATATTACACTAATTAATCAAAGTGGAAACTATTCATATTATGATACAAGCACATACCAGACTATTCTCATTACAAGCAATAACTTAGATACCCTAAAACACATAGTTAAAACCTTGAACAAAACTACTATGAACTTAACAGATGTGGATATAGATTTAACAACACTTAATGCTACTAATGATACGGTTAATCAAACAAATTCTAAACAAACATCCACACAAACATCTACTAAAAAAACATCAACCAGTAGTAAAAAATCATCTTCTAGCAGCAAGTCAAGTTCAAGTTCTTCTTCAAGTGGAGATGAACTTTTTGTTGTAAATCCAAAGACTGGAATGAGAGAATATGGTCCTGGACATCCAAATTATGGAACTCCAAAAGATTACTTGTATGAACAGCATCGCAGAAAATAGATATTATTAAGAAATGTATGAAAACACTTTCTTTTATCTATTTTTAAATAATAATAATACCCCTGTTTAAATTTTTTACAATGACTGATTTTAAGTTGATTCAACATATTTTAAACACTTATTAGAAACTACTTTTATCACCATTACAATTCGAGAATGTTCATATTTATTCTTAGAATTTTTATTTTTTCATCAAAATATTTTCTTGACAATCAATATAAATATCATTCATAATAAGATAATTTTATGATTTTTCTATCCAATTATTTGGATAGGTAAAATGAACTTTATTTTAAAATTTAAGAGATTTACATTGATTATTGTTAGATGATTAACCATATTTTCATAAATGGTATCCAATTATTTGGATAGGTATATATATAATATATTTCAAATTTTATTATAGGTGAAAGAATGAAAAATGATGAGGCCATGCTAACTTTTATTAATAATGAAATGACAAGAGTTCCACAAACACTAAACAATAAACTCACCCGAAAAGAAAAAAGATTTCAATGCAGGAAAGAATTTTATAAAATCAAAGAATTTGTAGATGATTTTTTAGAAGAAGATAGTTTAAATAGGTATTTGTTACTTCCAGGATTAAGAGGTGTAGGTAAAACAACAATTATATTTCAATTATATGAATATCTAATTAAAGAAAAGAATATTAATCAAAATCAAATATTGTATTTATCTTGTGAAAAATTAAACGAATACTTTGAATTTAAAATATTGGACGTAATAGAAACTTTCTTAAAATATCATCATAACTCAACAATAAGCTCACTGGATACAAAAATATTCCTGTTTATTGATGAAGCACAATATGATTATAATTGGGCATTATCTGGTAAAATAATGTATGATGATTCAAACAATATTTTCATGATTTTTACAGGATCACCTGCATTAAATTTAGAATACAACGCTGATTCTGCAAGAAGATTATTAAAAAGAAATATTACACCACTGAACTTTGAACAACATCTGAAATTAAAATATAATTATGATTCCGGCAATATGTCCAAATCCCTAATCAATTTAATATTTAATGGTGATTATGATTATGCTGTTGAATGTGAAAAGAATATACAATCATCAATTTATAACATAAACGGCTATGATGAAAATGAATGGGATAACTATTTGATGTATGGGGGATTTCCAATATCATTATATGAAAAAAAGTATCAAAATATAGTTGAACGATTAAATGCAATAATGAAAAAAATAATCAATAGTGACATGAATAATATTGGAAATATTTCATTGGATAGTCAGGTAAATGCCATTAGATTATTAAATTATATTGCTCTTCAGCAGCCAGGAGAGATTTCACAAAACAATATAGCAAATTATTTGGACTGTTCACCATCCACCATTAAAAATATCCTGGACATCTTAGAAAAAACACACCTCTTATTTCACACTGAAGCATATGGTTCATCATCTAAACGTTTGAAAAAATCATGGAAATACTATTTTGCCACGTCAAGCCTACGACATTCATTAGTAAGTAACTTGGGAAATACTATGAAAGATCCATCTGCATATAAAGGAATATTACTGGAAAATCTTGTAGCATCAAACTTTTTTAACTTATATCATACTAGGAACATGAATTTTGGCCTGTTTTATGATGATAATAAGAAAAGAAATGTGGATTTCATCATACAACAGGATTTTAATAAACCAATCCCTATAGAAGTAGGAATAGGTAAAAAAGATAAAAAACAGGTAAAAAATGCAATTAAAAGATATAACTCAGATTATGGAATAATTATATCCAATAAAACATCAAATATAGAAAAAGATGATGATATCTTTTACATTCCTTTTAGAACATTTTCATTCCTATAAACAATGAGGATAGTTAATTAGACTTTGATAAAAACAAAAGTATATATTATATTATGACCAATATAATTAATAGCTATATTATAAGGATAATAGATTTATAGGTATCTATTAGAAAATTTCCGAAATAATATTATTTTTCTAACTAATTATTTAAAGTACAGTTTAGGTGCTGTTACTTTTTTAGTGAAAGAATATTACTGTTGTTAATTAACATTTTATAGGTTTTTGTTGATTAAATTACAAGTAAGTATACGTTTTATTATCTTCGAATAATTTAGAGCATTCATGATAAGATAATATGATTTTTTAATTGAATTGATGGAAGGTGAAAAAATGGCAAAGAAAAGTAAAGTAGGATCTACAGGTCGTTTTGGTGCTAGATATGGTAGAAAAGCTAAAAGAACCGTCCGTGATATAGAAAATAATATGCACAAAAAACACGTATGTCCTAAATGTGACAGACCAGGTGTTAAAAGAACTCATGCTGGTATCTGGAAATGTAAAAAATGTGGTAATGTATTTACTGGTGGAGCTTACATTCCTGTAACACCAATGGGTAAAGTTGCAAAACGTAATATTACACGTATAGTTGGAGGAGAATAAATATGTACAAATGCATTAAATGTGGACAAACTGTGGATATTAAGAAATATTCCGAATCAAAATGTCCTAAATGCAGATACAGAATCTTATTTAAAGAAGTTCCTGTAGTTAAACGTACTATTAAAGCTCGATAGTTTTTTACTATTTTTAATGATTAGGAGAGTTTTTACTCCTTTTAATCAAATTTTATTTTTAATTATTAATTATCAGACTAATTTTTACACATTTAAAGTTATAAGAGAGTTTAAAATGTTATATACTATTGAATCTAAGTTAATTATTACAACAAGCCGTAAGCCATCTCAGATTACTCGTCGTTTTGCACAGTTTATTAAGCATTATTTTGGTGCTTCCTATATTAATCGTGGAAAAATGAGTTTTTCAAAGGTGATTTTTAAAGCTAAAGAAGAAGAGAATACATTATTATTAATTCTTAATGAGACTAAGGGTAATCCCAGTAGCATTGATGTTTATAATGTATCTGTTGATGATGAAAATCCATTTTTAAACTTGAACTTTACTATTTCATTACCATCATCCAATAATAGAATAAATACAGATATCAATAACATATTCTTCATTAATAAAAATAATAAATTAGATGACTTGTTTGATTTATTTGTTAGTGTTGATGTTGATGAACACATAGATAATAATTGTGTTGTTGTAAAAAGTAGTGAAGATAATCTTGCTGATATTATTTTTATTGACAGAAATGCTAATGATACAAGGTATAAAATATTTCTTAAAGGATTTAACATTAATAAGTGATTTACGTGGAAAATAAGAATATCTTAAAAAGTATTGACACTGAATTTGTAGTGGATTTTGATGATGAGAATGAAGCTGAAATAGTGTATAATTCTATTAGTCCAGAAATTGAATATGAGGATAATGACCGATCCAAAGCTATAATTTCATTGAAGGACAATAGCATTGTCATTAATATTAAATCAAAGGATATTGTTTCATTGCGTGCATCCATCAATTCATATATTCGATGGATTAATTTGTCAATAAAAATCTTAAAAATATAATAACCACTTCAAAGATAAATATACCATAGTAAGCTAAAAATTAATATTTTAACTAATTATTTTAATTTAAAAGAATTCATTAAAGAAAAATTATAGGTGATATGATGGAAAACCAACAAGAATTACAAGAACAATTAAATCAATTCCAACAAGTTCAACAACAAGCTCAATCAATTGCAATGCAAAAACAAACCGTTGATATTCAAATCAATGAAGCAAAAAAAGCATTGGATGAACTTTCAAAAACAGATGACCAACAAGATGTTTATAAAACTGCAGGTCCTCTCCTTATAAAAACCAGCAAAGCAGATTCTGAAGCAGATCTTAAAGATAGTCTTGAAATGTTAGAATTAAGAAAGAAAACTATTGAAAAACAAGAAAAACGTATTACTTCAAGACTTGAAGAATTACAAACCAATTTACAGACTGCAATGCAACAGATGCAACAATAAGAATAATTTATTTATTCTTATTTATTTTTTAGTATTTGACCCCCATATATTAAAACAACTACTTTTGGAGAATTTTTTATGAAAGCATTAAATGATGATGAAATAAATGAAGTTATACAAGTAGCATATAATGCTGCAGAACATACCCTATTAGAGAAATATAATAAGAAAGATTTTGAAGATATTAACATTCAAATTAATTTAGATCCATTGGATAATGGTTTTGATATTGACATTGAAGTTAATTTGGATACTGATATGAAGTTACCTGATGATTTTTCAGATATGATTATTGATAATAGCTTATCAGCTGTTGATGAATATATAGAAGAAAGAAACAGACGTTTAGAAGAGATATAACATGATTATTCCTGTTGTTGATATGAAAAATGGCACATGTGTCAGTGGAAAAAGTGGAATGCGTGACACATATCAAAAACTTAGTAGCATTTATGGTGATAATCCATTGATGATTGCAGAAAATCTTAAAAAAAGAGGTTTTACTTATTTGTATATAGCAGATCTGGATAAGATTGAAGGTGTTGGTGAGAACAGCCAAATCATATCCCGGATTAATGGTATTATTCCTGTGTTATTGGATGATGGAATTGGCAATGTTGAAGATTTAAAAGAAAACATGAAAATTAGTTCATTCAGTATACTTGCAACAGAAACTATTGAGAGTATCAAAGAAGCTGAAGATATAATTAAAATTAGAGGTAAGGAAAATATTATTATCAGTATTGATATTAAAGATAATCAATTACTTATTAAAAATAATGATATTTATATGGATGACATCATATCCTTGATTAATAGATGCCAAGTAAAATATGTGATAATCCTTAACATCAGCAATGTAGGAACAAAAAATTCACAAAAAACAAATATTCAGGATAAAGTATTAGAAAATACTCCCGATGCAAACTACATAATTGCAGGAGGATTAACCAACCATGCAATTGAAGATTATATTCAGGCAGGCATAGATAATTTTCTTGTTGGAACGATATTGCATGAAGGAAATATGGATGAAAAATATATTTAACATGGTAAAAATATGAGAAAAAAAATACTTAATATAGGTAGCATCACCAAGGATTGTATAATTACTCCAAGTGAAAAATATACTCAAATTGGTGGTGCAGTATATTATCAATTAGCAACACTAAATCAATTAAAAGTACCCAATACTTCAATTATATTGATAGGTGAAGATGACCTGGAAATGCTGGACTGTCTTGATGAGAATTCAATAAAAATCATCAAATCCAAAAAGACCATGCAATATATAAATAAATATGACAAAGAAAACAACAGAACCCAAAAAGCATACTTACCAAAAGAAGAAATAACACCTGCAAAAATAGACATAAACCTAAATGAATATGACAAAGCAATAATATCACCCCTCAGCAAATATGAAATTCCAATAAAAACACTAAAATACATCAAAGAAAATAACATTGAAACAACACTACTTATACAGGGATACGTACGAGACACAGACAAAGAAAACAATATAATAAAAAGAAAATGGAAAGACTATGATAAATACCTAAAATATACGGATGTGCTATGCTGTGATGAAGAAGAACTAAAAACAGCACTAGACAAAAGAAAAATTAACGATGAAGACATATTTCGTTTGATAGATAAGTATAATATGAAAGAAATCATCATAACAAAATCAATCCATGGCTCATCAATATATACAAAGACAGAAAAAGTCAACATACCCTGCATAAAAACAGAAAAAGAAATTGATCATACAGGTTTAGGCGATACTTACATATCAGCATACACCTATAAAAAAGAAGAAACAGACATATTCACAGCAGGATTATTTGCATCAATAACTGCAAAAAATAAGCTAGAAACAAGAGGAACATTAAAAAGTACAAAAGAAGAAATAGAAAATGAATTAGATAAAATACTAAATCATATTAGTCAGGATAATAAATGGAACTACAATTGCCAGTAAAAACAATAAAAGTCCTATGGCTAAAAAATTTCTTTTTTCATCTAAAACTCCTGTAATAATAAAGTAAAGTCCGAAGATAGCTAAAATTGTTGGAATAATCTCTGAATAAACAATAACAGACTGAACCATAAATTAACCTCCCATTTAATATTTAAACTAATTCTATACATTATATATTCTAGTAATATTTCTATTCAATAATATATATACAATTTGTGGAGTGCTTATAACACCACCAAGTTAAGTGTTTAGTGATGAAAAATTGTACATTTATCATATTTAAATGATTTTCAAAATACTTATAAAAAGATAGGACCAAGAATATTCTTGGATAATTATACATTGATAAGTTATTAAAAACAAACAAACATTTAAATAATATTATAATTATTTATAACCATTCAATAAAGTACGCAAGATGATAAAAAATAGTCATTAATTATAAAAACTTAAAAAAATAGTATAAAATCAGATTAAACTATAATATCTGCATTAAATCGATTAAAGAGGAAAGCTTTTTAACTTGATAATTATGTTCATCTAAAAATTTCTGTTGTTGTTGAGTTAAGTCAGAATTAATAATCATACTTTGAATGCCTGCATTATATGCTCCCATAATATCTGATTCAAAACTGTTACCAATCATCAAGGAAGTACCTGATGTAACATTTAACCTGTTCATTGCAATATTAAAAATCTCAGGATCAGGTTTTTCAACACCTACCGATTCACTGGTTACTACATCATCAAAGAAAGGATAAACACCCAAACGCACTAGCTTTTCCCATTGCTTTAACTCTTTACCATTGGTAATAAGGCCAACTTTATAATCCTTACTTTTTAGATATAATAATATTGAAAAACATTCAGGTTCCAGTTTAAGCATTGCAAATTTAGTATTATGATAAGTAATAATACCATTGACTATGATTAATGGATCTTCCTTCCCATTTACTTCATTAGTTAAAATATTAAAATGTTTATCATAATTAGAACCTTTTTCTTTTATTATATCTTTTAAAAGAGAATAACCTTCTTCTTCAGAACATTTAAGTCCATTATGAACCATTGATTTTACTGCTGCTTGACGTGCAATTGCTGCAAAACCTGAAGTATCATATAATGTATCATCCATATCAAAAAATACTGCTCTTATCATACAATATATGGTATATAATTTAAATTATTTAAATTGATATGAAAAAAAATGACTCTAAAAAAAGAATAATAACAATTCCAATAATGATAATAATAAAATAATCATTTAAAAAGATTACACAAAGCCCTAAAAAAACATCAATGCGACTTCTACCCAATAGGAGCCAATTTTCTTTAATTAGATAACTAAGTTAAAAAATTTTCAAAAAAAAAATGAAAAATGAGGATGGAAGATATTCGTTTTGATTTACTCGATATCAAAATATTCATTTCTTGCGTTGACCATTGCCTGAATATTCTTAAGTGGACTTGCTGCTGCAATTCCACAACTTGGAGCAACCACATCCACACCTTTTTCAAGTGCTTCAAGTACCTCTTTACGTACTTCTTCTGGTGTTCCCCTGTATAATGTTTTACTGGTTGATATGTTTCCACATACCTGACATATGTTACCTAAGCTTTCCTTAACTTCTTGAGCATATCTCATATCAACTGCTTCTTCTATACTAATACCATTATATCCACTTGATAACATGTCCTTCAACATATTACCTGTATGTCCACAAATGTGAAGTACATTCTGTGATTTCATAGCTTCCTGAATATCTTCTAATGGTGGTCGTGATATTTGTTGGAAGTCCAGCGGACTTAACAAATCACCACTACTTGTTGGGTCTGCTACACATATAATATCAGGTTTTACTTCATTAAGCACTTTAATGTATGCTATAACTGCCTCTGTTGCCACATCCACGGCTGCTTCTACTCCATAGTAGTCCAAGTTTATCATTTTAAGTATTTCTTCCACTCCTATCATATGCCCGGCTACTGTGAATGGTCCTGTTATCCCTACACATACAGGCAGATTATCATATCTTTCATGCAATATTTCCACAGCCTCACATATTACAGGTATTCTTCCAGATGTTTCGAAGTCATCAGGTATTTCTATTTCTCTTGGATTGTCAAATGGTGATTTAACTACTTCAGGTGTTCGTCCACCACTTCCCAAATCCACAGTACATCCCATTGATTCTGCCTCTACAGCCAGACAAAAAGGTATTTTTGCATCTTCTAATCCTGCTAGTTCATGTAATGATGCACCTAATGTAGCCATTTGCTCTGGATCTTCATGTGCCCTTGGCCAGGAGGTTCCTGTTAATTCCATTGCATCTAATATTCCAGATTGTGTAACCGTTATGACTGGTGTAATGTCAACCTGTTTACCATTTAATGCATCCTCCAGATTTTTTTTGTAGTTAATTTCCATTTTAATCATCCCATTTACTGTTTTTTTTCTTACAATTAATGAATATGATGTTAAAGTATTTAAATAAATAAATATTATTACTTATTTCAAAAAATGACATACAAATATACAATATTTAAAAAAATAAAATAATATTAAAATAATAAAATTTTAAATACCACTCAAATATTTATCCATATAATAAAATAAGGAAATTTCGAAAATAATAGAATTAAATAATAGTTTAATGAAAATAAAATTTTTAAAAAACTTAAAATTTACTAAATAAATATTTAAAATTAAATATAACCCCGTTAATAAACATATGGTAAAAGAAAAACTATTTAAACATTAAAAAAGATAATTTATAACGTTAAAGAAGAAAAAAAATATCATGAAAAAATTCTTAATAAACCAATTCCAAGCAATAAAATTCCAAACTAATTTTTACATCCCATCAAATATACATCATTATTTAGAAAAATAGAGTATAAAATTTGCTTTTACTATTTTTCTGAGATGATACATTGAGGAATATAATTAAATTTTGTTTAATTATTTTAATAGAAAAAATATTGTTATAAAAAAGAGTGTTAATAAATAAAAAGTTAGAGGAGCTATGATAATATTTCATACTCCTTAAAAAGAAGAAAGAAGTTATTTTTTTACTTTTAAAGAACTGATAATAATGTATGCTGGACTTTCTTTATCTGCCCCATTGAATGAGTCAGCTGCTTCTCCAGATGCAGTGCTGTTTTCAGTTGCATTATCTGCAGTAGTATTATTTGCAGTTGCATTATCTGCAGTAGTATTATTTGCAGTAGCGTTTTCTTCAGCTGCAGGTTCTTCACTCTCTTCTTCAGCTGCTTTAAGGTCTTCATATGTTAAATCATAATCTTTACCATCTTTGTTGAATTTGATAAAGTGAAGGTTACCATCTTCTTTTTCAAATAAGTATTCTGTTACTTCTGTATCTTCAATTTTATATGTTGTTTGATTTATTAGTTTTGATTCTTTATTGAGTTCATCTAATTTTTCTTGATTGAAATTTTCTAACAATACAGCTTCTTTACCATACATCATTCCTATTTTATCAGAACCTGGGGTTCCAACTGTATAACCATTAGGAACTTCGTATGTTACTCCATTCCATTCTTGTTGAGCTGCGAATGCTACTGTAGTTGTTGATAAAATTGCAAATATTAAAAATATAGAAATAAATGCTTTTTTAAAATTCAATTTTTCACATCCTTTAAACTATAATAATATATTTACATCTTCAGTTATATAAATTTAAGTATACCTAAAAATAAAGATGGGCAAAAAAAAATAATAAAATAAGATATAGAAAAATCATTCTAACCTGAATGTTCCATCAAGCAAACGATTTTTAAGTTCCATTGATATTTTTAATGCCCGTTGTTTATCAGATTGTCTGCATGTTACTGGTATTTTTCTTGTTTTACCATCCGCTTCTATTTCAATTCTGCCCATATCAATACTTGGAACACCCCTTGGACATACAGTTGCACAGTATCCACATCCAAAACATAACTCTGGATCAACAGTCTTGTCCTTTTTATATGCCTTTGTAGGACAATATATTTCAGGCAAACATGGAATACATCCAAAACAGCTGTCAGGATCAGTGGTTGGCCTATAATCCACATTTTCCCATACTGTATAGTCAACTGTATCTATTGGTAAATGTCTTCCATGAATATCACATACCGGAAGTGAAATATCCTTATTCATCACTTTAAGATTATTCAATATATCCTCATTCAGAACCGGTATAGGTATTGCTACAGAATCAAATACTTCAGGACCTAACCCAGTTCTAAAACCGCCAAGATAATAGTTATTCATCTGTTTCATATCTGCAGTAAGTAATAAGTTAGGCTTTTCAGGAGTGCTTCGTGTACCATTGTCAATTACAACACCAGATGCTCCATTTAATAAAACCTTTGTTCCCTCTTTAATAACATTCTGTTGTGGATCATTTTCTAATGGATTTATTTCACCACACCCACTAAATGAATATGAATTATATGGTCCTTCCATTGGTGATGCATTGAATATGGATTTTTGTGCCTTAGGTGATGGATTTGTAAATGAATTATAATTTTTAAATGCATTACGTGTACCAATCATACGAGCTGTTGGCATGTCATCTATTGTTACTTTTGTAGTGAATGTATTATCATCCACGTCAATAACCTTAACTTCTACTTCACGTCCTTCAACCAAATCCTTGAAAAGAAATCCTCCACCATAGTCTTCAATTGTTGTACTGTGATTTGTACCGTATACCATTACATCAACACTGCCCAATAATTCATTAGGACAAGGCCCAGGATATGCTGGTATGCCATTAATATATACTTCTTTTGCCTTTGAAAACTCACCCGGTTGTGCTACTGGTATATGTAACAATGCAGTGGTTCCACTCATAACTCCACTTGTTCCGCATGTTACAACATCAACATCATCCAATGTTACATCCTCACCTCTGCGTAATTTTGATTTAAATTCATCAGCAGTAAATACGGCTGCTTGTTGTGAATCCAATTTTTCCTGAATATCTTTTAAAGTTTTTGACATTATTTCACCTATTATCTTTTATTATTCTCCTAAATGAAAATATATTAAACATCATTTAAAATATTTTTTATAATCTGCACCATATCAATAAGAACATTCCTGAAAAAGTTAATACTGAATGATAAAAAAAATTAACATTAATTATATTAAAAAACATAAATAGAATTAATTTAAAAATTAAACATTTGCAAAACGTGTTAATTATGAAAAAATTCATATTGATTATTGTTTCATTGCTATTGCTATTATGTATCTCCTGCAGTTATGCTAGTGATAATAATAGTTTTATCGATGAAAGTCCGACAATAACGCAGGACAATACTTTATCTTCAAATATAGAACAATCAACAACAGATTATTCTAATTCAGAAGAAATCACATCAGAATATTCTGATGAATCAGATTCTTATGAAGAGGAGAATGACTGTTGTACTAATGTATTGCAGGTATCTGCAAATGAAAGTGTAATATCTTTCAGACGGGATACTTATAGTGATCCTATTAATATTATTATAGGCAATAACTCTACCCATGTCTACCAATATAAAACGGCTAACGGATACTTCCAGCACATTACTATCAGTAAAGACGGATGGCTATTTGGTACTGGTGGAGCAAGAGGAACATACTTAACCCAGATATTAGCTAAAGGAAATAGTATGAGACTTGCAAATAAAATCACTACGGCAGACTTAAATTATATTGCATCATTACATAGACGTAGTGGATTTGGCCATTTCCTAATTAAAGCACCAGATGGACGTTATGGTGCTGAAATTTATAGAGATGGAACATTGATTAGAACAGGTACACTTAAGAATGGTGAATTCATAGTATGTCCCAACAGTATTAAAAATTATATTAAAGGAGACTATGTTTCATATACAAAGACGACTGATGTGGTAAAGGCATCACGTCTTGTTGCATTAAAGGACAAATATGGAGTTTATAGAAGGAATGTTATGACGTATCATTATACAAATAACCTTACTGAATCGAAGGTTGACTTTTATGTGTGTAATGATGATGGAAGTCGTGTTGGAGTACAATCATCACGATTCCGTGATAATATTGTAACATTCAATAGGACCATTTCAAATAAGGTTCTTCCAACATCAGCCGATGGAATGTTTGTTCAAAGCTATGTATTTAAACATCCTACTCCAAAGATTTCATTTACCGTATCATCTGATAAAAAGACTGCAGTAATGGGCGATAAAATCACGTTCAATGCAAAATTATCCTATGATAACAAGGCAGTGAATAATGGATATGTGATATTTAAAATCAATGGTGTTACAGTTAAAGATAATAAAAATCAAATTGTGAAGGCATATCTTAAGAATGGAATAGCCTCATATACCTACACAATACCTGATGGTTGGAGTGCTAGGGAATTTAAGCTATCTTCAGTATACAGCAGAAATGATTTTGGCAGGATAGAAAATACTAGCAAGTTCAATCTTAGACGTTCAAATATTAGCATTGACAATCCTATTGTAAAGTCAACAAACAATACATTGAGTATTACCGGACGTATTAGTGATGAACATGGACATAATGTTAAAGGAAATAATGTAATAGCAATTAAAATTGATGGAATAACAATTAAGAATTATCTAAATCAAACAAGATATTTCACCATCCAAAATGGTGTTATTCATATGAACATCACATTAGATAATCTGTTGATTAAGGAGGGCAGTCACAGCCTGACAATTACCACTGGTACACGTGCAGGATATAATAGTCTTCGACAAAACATTATCTTCCAGAGATCATAATCCCCATTTATTTTTTTGAAATTTTAAAATAATCATATTCTATTGTGTTAAAAAGAAAAGGAGTTTAGGATAAATAATCATTTTACCAATTATTTATAGTGTCTTTTATTTCCTGGAATGCTTGGTCTTTCTTGTCAAGTTGGGTCATTCCAGCACCTTGTGCAAGATTTGGTTTTCCTCCACCACGTCCGCCAAGATATTGTCCGATTGTCTTTATAACATCACCCATCTTCATTCCATTTTCCAGTATGCTTTCATTGGCTGTTGCTACAATGTTTCCTTCATTGTTAATAAGCACTACCATATCTGCAGTTTTATCATTTTCCACCATGTTTGTTGCTATTTCTCTTAATTGTCCAGGATTTACTGCTATTACCTCAGTTAGTATGTTATATCCATTGACTTGTTCTATATTATCAGAGAGCGTTGATACTTTTGCATCTGCCAATTGTTTTTCCAATGCTTTTATTGTTTTTTGTTGTTCTTTCCATTCATTGAAGAAACGGTTGCATGTTTTTGGTAGTTGTTCTTGATCTACTCCAAATACTTCACTGCTTTGGCGTAGTATGTCATCGATTTCTTGTATTTTATTTATTGCAGAATCTGCAACTGCATACTCGATACGTTCTACTCCATCCTGTACCCTTTCTGTACGTAGTACTTTGATGATTCCAATATCTCCAGTAGTTTGTACATGTGTTCCTGCACATGCTTCTACATCAACGCCTGGAATTTCAACTACTCTGATGTCCTTTCCTGGCACTATACCTCCCTGGTATAGTTTAAATCCATATTTTACTTCTGCATCAGTACGGTCATACCATTGGATGTTTACGGGCAGGTTTTGTTTTACGTATTCATTTGCTAGTTTTTCTATTTCCTTGAGGTCATCGGTTGTTATACGTTTATAATGAGATAGGTCTATTCTTGTTTTTTCTATTCCATTTTGTGAACCTGCCTGCCAGATGTGTTTTCCAAGTACTTTTCTTGCTGATGCAATGATAAGGTGTGTTGCTGAGTGATTGCTTGTTAACAGGTCCCTTCTTAATGCATCAATTTCACCTGTTACTTCTTCATCTACAATGCCATCTAATTTATTGATGTCCTCTTTTGAGACATGGTGCAATACTACTCCATCAACTTTTTCAGCATAGTTTATATTCAGTACTGTTCCATCTGCTCTTGTGATTGTTCCTTCATCTGATGGTTGTCCTCCACCTTCCGGATAGTATATTGTCTGGTCAAGTATTATCTTGTTGGAGTCAACTACTCCTAGTACTTTTGCATTGAATTTTCTTTGTGTAAGATCATCATAGAATGCAAGGTATGTTTTTGGATAATCCAGTTCCAATGGTTCTACTTCTTCCTCCTCTTCTTCTTCATGTGCTGCTGCTATTTGTGTATAGAAATTATCTGGTATATTTGCATCAAAGTCATATTCTTTACATATGCTTTCTACTGTTTCTGGTGGGATTCCATTTGAATCATAGAAGTTAATTAGCATATCTGTTGGGAATGAGTTGATGTTGTCTTTTTTGAGTTTGTCTATTGAACGTTTGACTAGGTTTTTTCCTTTTGTTAGTGTTGTATGATAGCGTTCCTCTTCCAAGTCTGTGATGTTTAGAATATGTGCTGCATTGTCTTTTATTTCTGGATATGTTTGGCTTAGGAAGTCTAGTTGTATTTTCATGATGTCAGATAATGATTCTTTAAGTCCTAATTCATTCATGTATTTAACTGTTCTTCTTAAAACTAGTCTTGCAAGATATCCTTCTTTTACATTTGATGGTATGATTCCGTCAGCCAGCATGAAACTTAAACATCGGGTATGGTCTGCCACTATGTATATTGCTTCCATTGGTGCTGTAGCTTTTTTTAGTAAATCAGGATCTAGTGATAGTTTATCTGCTACTTTTTTACGTAAAAGTTTGAGGTCTGATATGTCTTCTAAATCCATCATTCCTGCTATTCTAGCATTTTCTGATAGGATTTCCGTATCCAGTTCCACTCCACTTAAGTCTGTGAGTTTATCTATTACTGGTCCAAATGTTGCATCATATGCTGTTGGTGTTCCTTGACTTACCCATGCAATACGTTCTAGTCCGTATCCTGTATCAACTATTCTTAGTGGTATTTCTTCCAGGCCCTCTTTTGTTGTTTTATATTGGATGAATACTAGTGTTGCTAGTTCTACACCATGAGCACATATTTCATATGATGGTCCTTCATTTCCTCCACCTTTCCACCATGATTCGATATATGATATTTCTTCCGGATTTATTCCGATACTTACAAGAAATTCATGACAGTATCTTAGTGTATCTTCTTTCCAGTAGATTGGATTGTCATCAGTGTTAAATGCATGATGTGCACCCATGGTAAAACAGGTCATGTGACGACCGGATCGGCCAACATTATCTACATCATTCAATCTTATTGATGGCTGTGCAATTGTAAGAGGATTAGCAGGAGGTCTTACCATTCCACTAGTTACCCATGGTTGGAAGTCATATATTGATGCTCCTACTAAGAATACATCATTCCTCCATCTTTTTGCTAAAACTGGATATCTATCTATAGGTGTATGGTTATTATTTTTGAAAAATTCCCTAAATTGTTTCTGTATACCCATTAAGTCATATTGCTTATTGGTCACAGGATTGCCTATGAATTCATATTCATCACATGGCGCATCACCACATGTTGGCCTATCCTTTATTGACCAGAATGTTTGTCCACATTTAGTACAAACATGCTTCTTATATCCTAAATCTTCTAATTCAAAAGTCATAAAAGTATCACTTAAATTCTATTTATATAATAAATTATTAATAAAAAATTTTTTTAAATCATATGTGATTAAGTTAAAATTATTTAATGTTCTATAACAATTTAATTTATGTAAATAATAATATAAAAAAGTAATTAAGGCGTATTTATTAGAAGTTTAAAATTAAAAAAAAAAGAGTAAAAAAAAATTAAAGAAGATAATACTTAATCATTAGTTATGATTAATGTTTTACTATCTTCCATACGTTCATATTCAGATGATGTGAAAACTGCAGTTACTGTGTAATTCTTAGCTTTGTAGCTTAATGGTAATGTATATTCTAAACTTGCAGTATTGTTTGTTACCTGCACATATATTACTTTACCGTTCTCATCTTTAAGTGTTTTACCATTGATTTTAAAGACCACTTTACCAGTATTGATTGTTTGATTATCATCAGTTATTGTTGCTTCAAACGTTACTGTACTTCCAATTGTTGCATTGATGTCTTGTGTTGTTATTTTAGGTTTAGCTTTGGATACATTTATTAGTTCTTTATCTGTTTTAAGACTGTCACATTGTGTTGAACCAGAATATGTTGCCTCTATAGTAATGTTTTCTCCATACCATGATTGTGGTATTGTATAATTGTATATTATAGCTGTACCATTTACTATTTTAGCATAGATAACTTTACCATTTTCATCTTTTAATACTTTACCGTTTACTTTAAAGGTTACTTTTCCTTTAGTGATGTTTTCGGCTATTTCTTGTTCGAATTCATTTCCACAGTAAATGTTTGCCTGAATATTAGCTGTTTCTCCTACTGTGAAGTCTTTAGTTACAACTTGTAATGAGTATTCTTTTGCTGGTTGTAATACTGTAAATGTTGCTGTTGTATCATTTGCTGTGTAATTACCATCATTTACTTTAAGTGTAATGGTATAATTACCATATGTTGATGGTGTGTATTCATATACAATCATTCCATTCTCATCAGATACTAATGATGTTACAAATTCATCATTACAGTATAAATCCACATTTACACCTGCAACTGTGTTTTCATTATCATCTTCAACTGTAGCTGTTACTTCAACATCAGATCCTAATTCATATTCATCATCCACATCCAAATAGATTATTACTGGAATAATATTCTTATTGACTGTTATTGTTGTTGTAGCATTTACTGCTTCATAGACAGGAGCATTGTTGAATGATGCTATTATATTATGTTCACCGGTTGTGTTAAATGTTACCTGTACTGTTGCTGTTGAGTTTTCAACATTTTCTGTTGCTAAAACATTACCTTCTTCATCTGTTAATATGACAGTACCATAAACAGGTATATTTTCATCAGCCACATCAGTTAATTGTATTGTTACTGTTGTTGGTGTGTTTTCTATTGTGTCTTCTGATTCAACAGTTATCAAAGCCTGTCTTAGGTTTGCATTTATTGTTACTTCTTTTTCTGAAGTGATATATGTTGATCCATCAGATAATAATCCTCCATCAAATACTAATCGGATGGTATAGCTTCCACTTGCAGTTGGAGCAAATGTATAACTGGATAAATCTGATATGAATGTATCATTTTCATATACATTTATTACTGCTGCATCTACTGTAGCGTTTGTTATGTCAACTACACTTGCATTTAGTGTTACCTGTTCATTTACAAGCACGTCTATTGAATCATCTGTTTCTATTGTTGTTGGGATGATTACTGTTAAGTTTAGTACTTCATCAGATGCAAGATAATTATCATTTTCCTGATATTCTACTAATCCTGTTACATTAGTCTTGGTTGTAATGTCTAGTTGTATTGTGGTGTTTTCTGATTCAATTGGAACTGTTATGTTAGAGTCTATTGCATTAACAGTTACATTACCTGTTGTAATTACTTGACCATTGATATCGGTTATTGTAACACTTATTATTACGTTGCCTAATGTATTGTTAATTACTTCTACACTTGTTTTTGTAGGGATTTTATTAACTGTGAATGTTGTTTGATTCATAGCTGGAAGCACTATGTCATTTCCATTGAATGCTGCAGTTGCATTGTATTCTCCTGCATCACTAACTACAATACTTATTGAATATTGACCACTAGCATCAGTAACTGCTGAATATATTTGACCATCAATGATTACTTCAACATTAGCATTTACCATATAGTTTCCATATTCATCATATAATTCTCCGTATACTGTTATATTTTCTCCTACAGATACATTATCAGGCAATACTCCCACTGTTATGTATGATGACAATTTTGATACATCAATAACAAGTTCATCATTGCTTTCTTGATACATATCATTTTCTTGATATGTTACAATTACTTCTAATTGACCGGTAGTTTCGGTTGGTATAATTAATATATTATCTGAAGAGGAAACATTAGCATTTGCTAACACATTGCCTTCACTATCAGTTACTATTATATAACCTTGGGTGATTTCATCATCATTTTCATCAGTTACCGTTACGCTTATTGTTACATTGCCATATATGTTGTTTAATATTTCAACTGTTGTAGCTGTAGGGATTTTATTAACTATTAATGAAGCATTTACATCTAGTCCTGTGTAGTCTTCATCATTTACTTTGAGTGTAATGACATATGCACCAGCTGCAGTTGGAGTGTATTCATAAGATACCATTCCATCCTCATCAGATTCTACTGATGCTACAAACTCATCAT